>CACZPW010000059.1 GCA_902783115.1 uncultured Ruminococcus sp.
CCGTGCCTGCTTGTCATCATAATCATGTGTCAGGACACCTGCAAGCGAATCGGTTAAAAAAGAAACACTTTTATCACGAGAAATCAGCCTTGCCATTTCTCTGCCATTTCGCAAAATAATGACCTCCTCGCCTGTTTGGACTAACTGTAAATACTTACCGAAATTGTTTTGAACCTCTGTTGCTGTTACGGTTGTCATATTACGCACCTCCTTATTAGCTATAATTATTATATTCGACTTTAGCTAATTTGTCAATATATCTATCTAAAAGTTTACCTGTTTATTTTAGCTAAAAGTTATATAAATATACCTTTAGCCGATATTTACTTCAAGGGTTTTGTAAACATTATCAGCTTTTGGCAAAGTTTCCCACATATTTTTTAAATACGAAAAAACGATTACCTTTGTTCAGATAATCGTGCTCTTTTGCCAACAAACAAATCACACTAAAAGAGCCTGTCGGCAACGCTGACAGGCTCTTTTATATCATTCTTCTTTACCGCCGAGCATATTAAGTGAGCTATGCAGGTTTATGGCGGCACATACAAGTGCGGCTAATGCGAGCCACAGGACAACAATGTCCCTGATCACATTCCTTCTCATAGCTTAGCCGAAATATCTTTTAAGCAGTCCCTCAAATCCCTTGCCGTGTCTTGCTTCGTCCTTTGCCATTTCATGAACGGTATCATGGATAGCGTCATAGCCCAAAGCCTTAGCTCTTTTTGCAAGCTCCAGCTTACCTGCGGTTGCGCCGCACTCAGCCTCTGCTCTTAACTGCAGATTCTTCTTTGTGTCCGCAAACACTACCTCGCCCAAAAGCTCAGCAAACTTAGATGCGTGGTCAGCCTCCTCATAAGCGGCTCTCATATAGAACTCGCCTACCTCGGGATAGCCCTCGCGAAACGCCTGACGCGCCATAGCTATGTACATACCAACCTCTGTACACTCGCCCTCAAAGTTTGACTTCAAGCCCTCGTATACATCGTCCTCGATCTGTCCCTTTGCACCTACGCCGATAACATGCTCACACACGAAATTAAGCTCTGCGCTCTCGTCCATTTTTGTAAACTTTGAGCCGGGAACGCCGCACTGCGGGCATTTCTCCGGCGGTGTGTCACCCTCATGAACGTATCCGCAAACCGGACATACATACTTTGCCATAAATTTTTCCTCCTTAAAAAAATATAATAATTATGTTGATGATATTATATAATATAAGCGTGATGTTTGTCAAGCACTATACGGTGCAAAGTTAGTACATCACGATTGACAAATACAGGTTTTTATGCTAACATAAGCATAGACTATTTTAAGGGGGAAGCTTAAAATGCATGATACGGAAGGTCTTACAGGCTCTATCATAAAAAGCTACGAAAAGCACAGGGCGACAAGCAGACTTCACAAGGAAGATATGCTTAACCGCGCCGTTGTTATCGAAATGATAGACGAGATAAGAAAACTACTATTCCCCGGCTTTTTTGACAACAACCAAAGCCGCGCGGAGTTCCGCAAATACGTTGTCGGGGAGCGGCTTGAATACATACACCACAATCTCTCAAAGCAGGCGTGCATCGCCATGTCGGCTTGTCATGCATATCCCGGAAAATGCACCGGCGAGCTTCACAGTATGGCAAGCGATGCAATATACGAATTTCTAAACCGCCTGCCCATGATACGGGATTACCTTGCAACAGATGTTGACGCCACCTTTGACGGCGATCCTGCGGCATACAGCACCGATGAGATAATCTTTTCATACCCCGGCATATACGCCATAACCGTATACCGCATCGCTCATGAGCTGACGCTTTTGAATATACCCATGATACCCCGAATCATGACCGAACACGCGCACTCCATAACAGGTATCGACATAAACCCGGGCGCGACCATAGGCAAGTATTTCTTTATCGACCACGGCACGGGTATAGTTATAGGCGAAACGACCGTTATAGGCGATAATGTAAAGATCTATCAGGGCGTGACTCTCGGTGCTCTTTCCACCCGCAAGGGGCAGAGATTAAAGGGGATAAAGCGGCATCCCACTATAGGAAATAACGTTACCATTTATTCGGGAACAACCATCCTCGGCGGAGATACGGTAATAGGCGACGGCGCGACCATAGGCGGCAACACCTTTATAGTCGAGTCAGTCGAGGCGGGAATGACGGTAAGCATTAAAAACCCCGACCTGCTTTTTGTGAACAATACGTCAAAGAAGGAAGCAAAGGATGACTGAACATAAAGTTTGCGGGGTGACGTTCTGATGTGGATATTCCTCGTTGCGGTTTACGGGCTGTTCAAGGGCGTCCGTGATATAACAAAAAAGAAAGCACTTCAAATCAGCACCACTATGGAGGTGCTGTTTGTGTACACGCTCCTGTCGTTTGTTATGGGCGCGGCGCTGTCGTTTTTATCGCCCGATCCGGGGCCGTTTGAAACGGATATGTCAAAGCTGTGGATAGTCGGTGTAAAATCGTCGGTCATATTCGTTGCGTGGATATGCTCGTTTTGGGCAATACATAGGCTGCCGATAGGCTTTTTCGGGATAATGGATATGTCGCGGGTAATAATCGCCTCGCTTTTGAGCGTGATATTTTTGGGCGAACACCTTACGCCGCTCAAAATCTTGGGACTTGTGATCGTGCTTTTCGGACTTTTGCTCGTCAATATGCGCCATGATAATGACGGCAGCAAGGCAAGCGTGTTCTGTATAGTTTTGGTGCTTATATCATGTCTGGGCAATGCCATATCCGAGATCCTCGATAAGTTCCTTATGGGAAGCACCGAGCTTAGCAGCGGACAGCTTCAGTTTTGGTACATGCTGTTTTTGACGGTTTTATATTTCGGGTATCTCGTTGTTACCAAAACTCCGGTAAATATAAAGGGACTTTTGAAAAATTATTGGCTTATAATTATGAGCGTGCTGTTCGTGCTCGGAGATAAGGCGCTGTTTGAGGCGTGCAAGTACGAAAACAGCTCCGTTATAACCATGACGCTTATAAAGCAGTGCAGCGTTCTGGTGACAATAATCGGCGGAAGGCTGGTATTTAAGGAGGAGCATACGCTCTATAAGCTGATGTGTGCGGGGATAATTATACTGGGTATTATAATATCTGTCATTCCGAGGCTTTGATAAAATGCACAACAAATACGGGAAGATACTATCTTCCCCTACTTCGGTAAAATGCACAGACCGCATAAAGCTTGTAAAAAAGCCGTTGTTACGACACATTAAGATAAATAGCAAAACAAATCAAATTTGATGTGAAAATTCGCTCGTCGGCGAATTTTTTCTTTAAATGCTTTATGCTGCGAACAAACTTCGCCACTCGACGTACCGTTGTACGCCTTCGCCTAACCGCGCAAAAGCCCGCAAAGCTATGCTTTCACGCGCTCAGTTTGTCCGTTCTGCACTATTTTCTCTTTGCCTCGTGAGGCTTTGATAAAATGCACAACAAATACGGGAAGATACTATCTTCCCCTACTTCGGTAAAATGCACAGACCGCATATATAAACAGAGGGCGGGGAAATTTTCCCGCCCTCTGTTTATATATGCCATCAGCCTTTTTTATAAGTTTTTAGAATAAAATCGCAAAATTCTTTGTTATCCTTTGTATTCCTGAGTGTTTTTAAAATCGTCCCGACAGACTCGGCAAAGCCGCTGTGCGACAGCTCGTTTCTGAGTATAAAGCTCGTTTCAAGCTCATACTCATTCAAAAGATCCTCCTCGCGGCGTGTGCTTGATTTTAAAATGTCAACGGCGGGGAAGATCCGCTTTTCCTGCAATGTTCTGTCAAGCTTTATCTCCATATTTCCCGTACCCTTGAATTCCTCGAAAATAACGTCGTCCATTCTGCTGCCCGTTTCCACAAGCGCCGTTGCGATGACCGTAAGGCTTCCGCCCTCCTCGATATTGCGCGCGGCGCCGAAAAACTTTTTCGGCTTGTAAAGCGCGTCTGGGTCAAGACCGCCCGACAGCGTTCTGCCCGTAGGCGTAACGGTCTGATTATATGCCCTTGCAAGCCTCGTTATGGAATCAAGCAGCACCACAACGTCTTTTTTCTGCTCCACAAGGCGCATTGCACGCTCCAACACCATTTCTGCTGTCTTTGTATGGCTTTCGGGGAGCTGGTCAAAGGTCGAATATATGACCTCGCCGTCTATGGAGCGCTTCATATCCGTAACCTCCTCGGGACGCTCGTCAACAAGCAGTACGATAAGCTTTATATCGGGATAGTTTTTGGATATCGCCCTCGCAATTTCCTTGATTATCGTGGTTTTTCCCGCCTTTGGCGGCGCAACTATCATACCTCTTTGTCCCTTTCCTATCGGGCATATAAGGTCGATAAGCCGAGCAGTGATATTTTCCCTGTTCCCCGTATCAAGCTTTAACCTCTCGTCGGGGTATATGGGCGTAAGCTTTTCAAATCTGCCGCGCTTTATGGCGACCTCTATCGGATCCTGATTGATTTTTTTCACAAACAAAAGCGGAGAATATTTGTCCTCGTCTGTTGACGGGCGCGAATCGCCCGTTATCTCGTCGCCCGTTTTTAAGCTGAAGCGGCGGATCTGAGTCGGGGAAACGTAAACATCGTTCTCACCGGAACGGTAGTTTTCAAGCCTCAAAAATCCGAAGCCGTCAGCCATAACGTCCAGAACGCCCGTCACCTCTACGGCGTCGCTGGGACGCTCGCGCCGCTTTTGATTGCTTTGCGCCTTGTTTTTCTTGTTCTCCTCTTCTATTTCTTCACGGCGTTTTGTTATCGCCTCTATAAGCGCGTCCTTTTTAAGCGCCGATATGCCCGACAAGCCCAGTCCCTGGGCAAGCTGCTTTAATTCTTCCTTAGTTTTACGGTTTAACTCTTCCATTTTTATCCCTTTCCTTTCCGAGGCACAGAACAATATGAATAATTCAAAATACATGAGCATTTTGTACCTTACTTATTCCCTATTCACTATTACCTATTCCCTCAAATCAGTAGCCCGCAAGCGGTATACTTCCGTCGTCCTCGCCCTTTTCTATGCTGAGTATCTCAACGCTGTATTCGCCCGCAGGCGCCGCTATTTTGCAAATATCCCCGGCCTTTTTGCCGAGTATCGCCTTCCCGAACGGCGAATCCTTGCCGAACAGCCCGTTTAACGCATCGGTGCGGATCGTTGTGACTATCCGCACGGTTTGCACACGGTCAAGCTCGATAAATCTGCACTCGACCTTATCGTAAAACCCGACCGCATCGGGTGCGGATTCGTCGGATACGACGGTCGCCGTTTTTATCACACGTTCAAGGTAGCGTATCCTGCTCTCGTTCTGATTTTTAAGCCGTTTTGCCTCCTTGTATTCAAAGTTTTCGGACAGATCCCCGAATGCTCTTGTGCGCTTGACCTCCTCTAAAAGCTCATGCCTCTTTACGGCTTTTCTGTATTCTATTTCTTCCTTGATCTTTTCAATGTCCTGTCTTGTAAGTTCGTCGTTCATAGCCTATTTTTCGTGTACCTTCTTTCCTGTTATATGCTGTATTTTAATACCTATGAATTTCATTCTCGGCATATTTTTTAAAATATCCCCATCAACCTCCGCCTCCGCATCGGGGGGATAGTATTTCATCGCAAATTTCTTTACGGTAGTTTTTATAAACTCCGTATCCGTAACCTCAAACGCTTTTCCGAACACTACAACGCTTATAACGTGGTATGACCAATCGCCGCGGCGCTCGCCGCCGGTATAGACTGTGAGGCATACCTTATCGCAATTCCTTATCGCATCAAGCTTGTGTCCCTCCATGGCGCAGTGGAAATAAATATTTCCGTCGCTTTCGTTATAGTAGAAATTTATCGGGACGCCGTAAGGATAGCCGTTATCGCCGATAACGGACAAAACCGCCCTTTTTTGGGTTTTAAGCACCGAAATACATTCCTCACGGGTGATCTCCTGCTTAAATCTTCGCATCTTACGAAACATATATACTCTCCTTGTATTCTGTTTTTTCTCTGTCAAAAAGAAACCTGGATCCGGGAATTATCATGAAAAGAAATATACGGTTTATGTACCTGAATTGAAATTACGGCAAACGCCCCAATAATCACTTATTGGGGAGCCTTCCCCCGTAATTGTCCGCAGAGCGGCTCCGCATTGCAAGCAATGCTCTGGGGGAAGGTGTCAAGCTATTTAAAATCGCTTTGCGA
>CACZPW010000060.1 GCA_902783115.1 uncultured Ruminococcus sp.
AAACGGCACATACAAAACACTTTATGAGATCGTGAAAGGCAAGGATTATTTTGTGCTTACGACAAATGTTGATCACCAATTCCAAAAGGCAGGATTTGATAAACAAAGGCTGTTCTACACACAGGGCGATTTTGGATTGTTTCAATGCAGTGTGCCGTGCCATCAAAAGACCTACGACAATGAGAAAATCATAAAGCAAATGGTCGAATCGCAAAAGGATATGCGTATTCCCACAGAACTGATACCCAAGTGTCCGAGATGCGGTAAACCGATGACAACCAACCTCAGAAGTGATGATAAATTCGTGCAGGACGAAGGCTGGTATAAGGCGGCGGAAAGGTATGACGACTTTGTGCACCGTCATGAAAGCTCGCGTATTCTGTATTTGGAGCTTGGCGTCGGTTTCAATACACCCGTTATCATAAAATATCCGTTTTGGCAAATGACGGCAAAAAATCCGAAAGCGGTGTATGCTTGCCTGAACTTCGGCGAGGCGGCTGTCCCCGGTGAAATAGAAAAGCAGTCAATTTGTATCAACGGTGATATTAAAGAAATTCTTGATCAAATACAAGGAGGCTTAAAACAATGAAAAATATAAACATACGAAAAGTAGCGGTTATAGGCTGTGGATTTGTCGGAAGCGCATCGGCATTTGCCATTATGCAAAGCGGATTGTTTACAGAAATGGTGCTTATTGATTCAAACCGCACCAAAGCGGAAGGCGAAGCGCTGGACATAAGTCACGGACTGCCATTTGCAAAGCCGATGAAAATACATGCGGGAGACTATGGCGACCTTGCGGACGCATCGCTTATTATTGTAACCGCAGGCGCAGGTCAAAAGCCCGGCGAAACAAGATTAGACCTTGTTAAAAAGAATATCGCGGTATTTGAGTCGATCATTCCAGAAATATCAAAGAGAAACAAGAACGCCATTTTGCTTGTTGTTGCAAATCCCGTTGACATATTGACCTATGTTTCGGCAAAACTAAGCGGTTATCCCGAAAACAGAGTGTTCGGAACGGGAACGGTTCTTGATACAGCAAGATTAAAATATCTGATAGGCGAACATCTGAGCGTTGATCCGAGAACAGTACATGCTTTTATCATCGGAGAACACGGGGACAGCGAAATAGTTGCTTGGAGTTGCGCAAATGTTTCGGGCGTGCCGCTTCATGATTTCTGCGAAATGCGTGGACACTTCGATCATAAAGAGGCTATGAAGGAAATTGCCGACGGAGTGAAAAACAGCGCATATGAAATCATTGAAAAGAAAAATGCGACATATTACGGCATTGCAATGTCCGTAAAGCGCGTATGCGAGGCTATCGTAAGAGATGAAAAATCCATACTGCCCGTTTCATTTGTTCATCACGGCAATTACGGTATAGATGATGTTGCATTAAGCATGCCGGCTATTGTAGGAAAAGACGGGATAGAAACGCCTGTTCCGATAAACTTAAGCGAGCAGGAAACGGTTGATTTGAAGAAATCTGCCAAAACTTTGAAAAATATCCTTGATACGACCTTCAAAAATCAAATGAGCAGTGATAGATAATGAAAAGGTGGATAAAAGTCGAGCAGGAATATATGGAAAAAGACAAGCCCTCGGCAGACGGTCATAGCGGCCGGAAGCCGTGGGCTTTTTTTGCATTTAAGAATTGAAATTTTTACTATTTTGAGGTATAATGGTCTTGAAACAGAAAGTCTCAAACGGAAGTGACAATATGACAGGAATAACACTTACTCCGCTGACACCCGATGATAGAGAACGGTTTATTACAGATAATCGGGAAGCATTCAGTTACGGCACTTTGCAGGGATTTGGCAAAAAGGGATGACCGTTTTGAGGAGAGAATGAAATAAGCAATTTGCACTTTCAGGGGGACAAAAAAAACGGCGGAATATGTACCTTTTGGCGGTACACACGCTGTAACAAAGTACACTTTGGCAGCACACATACAAAGCTCAAAAATAAGGCGATAAGCATGGAGTGTTGTTATGGCGGAGAAAATAAATGACGGAGTTTTATAAAAAGCATTATTGGAGTTTGTTTTATGAATGTATATGATTTTGACGGAACGATATATTATCCCGACTGTGTTGTAAGTTTTGCGTTATGGTGCGGCAAAAAGCACCCCAAGCTGTGGTTTACTTTTGCGCCCAAGGCGGCGTGGTATATGATGCTGTACCATATCTGTAAAATACCGAGACATCGGGTTGAACGCGAGATTTTCGGATTTCTCGGAATGATAGATGATTTTGATACGGAGATAGAGCGGTTCTGGGACAAGCATGAGAAAAGGATCTCCGCGTGGTATCTTGCGCAGAAGAGACCGGATGATCTTATAATCAGCGCGTCGCCCGATTGCATAATCGCTCCTATAGCAAAAAGGCTCGGGGTAAATTATATTGCTTCTGAGTATGATCGTGAATACGGCGTTTTTCTGAACAATTATATGTTCGCAAAGGAAAAAGCACGGTATATTTTAGAACACGGCTTCCCGGTAATAGAGAAATTCTATTCTGATTCGCTTTCCGATACGCCGATCGCGCTTTGTGCCGAAAAGGCTTATCTTGTCACAAACAAGGCGCAGAAGGTCAACGATTGGCCGGAGCTTGATGAGGCAACACAAAAAAAGATCCACTCAAAGATCGATTCGGCTACATTTAAGCATATAATGGATTGAACGGAGCAGCTTTATGTATGTTATAGTATATGATTTCGGCACAAGCGCCGTCAAAACCTGTCTGTTTGATATAAGCACAACCATCCGTTTAGTTTGTCATTCCATGGCGGAATACGGATTATACATCCTTGAGGGCGGCGGCGCGGAGCAGGATGTAGATGAGTGGTGGGAGGCGATAACGACCTCCACAAAGGAGCTTTTTACAAAAACAGATATAAAGCCTGCGGAGATACAGGGACTTTCTTTCTGTACCCAGATGCAGGGCGTGGTTTTGGTTGATAAGGACGGGAACGCTCTGCGCCGACCTATGAGCTATCTGGATACGCGCGCGGTAAAGGAATTCAAAGCCGGACTTGGCAGAGGTCCTGTCAGGATATCCGGCTGCAACGCTTTCGGTCTGCTCAGAAATCTGTACGTAAACCGCACAGCCGCCATGAGCGTAAAGGATCCGGTCTATAAGTACAAATGGGTGGAGAACAATGAGCCGGAGATATTCAGCCGGGTATATAAGTGGCTCGATGTTAACGACTATCTCATTGCCCGCTGTACGGGAAATATCGTGCGGACCGTGGATTCGGCTTTTGCAACCTTCCTTTATGATACGCGGAAGGGCAAAGAGGGATGGAATATCGGTCTTGCGAGGATGTACGGCGTCGATCCCACGCATCTGCCGGAGCTTATCGAATGCACCGACGTGGCGGGAGAACTGTCGGCAGGAGCGGCGGCAGATCTTGGACTTCCGGCAGGCATCCCGGTTTTCGGCGGCGGCGGAGACGCGACACTGATCGGCATCGGAGCAGGCTGTACAACGGTAAATCAGACGCATATCTATATAGGCACATCCGGTTGGGTGGTAACGCTTATGGATCGGCAGGCGGTCGATCCGCTTTGCAGCATAACAGGTGTAATGGCAGGCATCAAAGGACATTTTCACTATTATGCGGAGCTTGAGACAGCCGGCAAATGCTTTGAATGGGTCAGGGATCGTCTCGCGCTGGATGAGATCGGCGTGTATCAGGGTGATGGCGCCTGTGATGAGAGCGGGTATAAAAGCTTGTATGACCATTTGTCGCACGAGGTCAGCAAGGTTCCTGCAGGCTCAAACGGAGTGATCTTCACCCCGTGGATGCATGGGAACAGAAGCCCCTTTGAGGATTCCTTTGCGGCCGGTATATTCTTTAACCTGAAGCTGGAGACCGGCAAGCGGGAAATGATACGGGCTGTGTTGGAGGGGATATGTTTTCATATGCGGTGGTTGCTTGAATGTGAATCGGCAAAGGTCAGGACATCCGATACAGTACGGTTTGTAGGCGGCGGAGCACTGTCGCCTGTGACCTGTCAGATACTTGCGGATATCACAGGACGCGTTATCGAAACAATAGACGAACCGCAGAACGCCGGAACAGTCGGCGCGGCGCTGTTGATTGCTCTTGGAATGAAGATCATAGATTCGCCCGAGACAGCAGGCAGGCTGATACCGGTAAAGGCGGTTTATCGTCCCAATGCCGCAAACAAGGCGGTGTATGAGCGCAATTATCAGGTCTTTTGCAAGCTGTACAAAAGCAATGCCGGACACTTCAGGGCATTGAACGGAAGCGCCGCCTATAAAGCTCCAAAGCTCGGGTGAACAGCAGTATATGTCAGAGCGACGATACGCCGCAAGTTTTTTATATAGCAGAGAGGAAGAATACTTTGAAGGAGCGAATAAGAGTTATAAGATTTGTTGTATTTTCAATATCGGCAGGGATCATTGAACTTGTTGTATTTGCCACTCTGAACCGATTCACAGGCTGGGATTACTGGCCTAAATACCTGATCGCGCTTATACTTTCGGTGTTGTGGAACTTTACATTGAACCGGGAATTCACATTCAGATCAGCAAATAATGTTCCTGCGGCAATGCTTAAGGTAGCATGCTTTTTGCCGTATTCACACCGGTAACAACGGTACTCGGCAATTATCTTGCCGAATCGCGCGGCTGGAACGAGCTTCTTGTTACGGTATTGAATATGGCTATCAATCTTGTGACGGAGTATTTATATGAACGGTATTTTGTGTATGGCAAAACGGTGGATACGAAATCCGGACATGAACGTGAAAAGGAACGCAGCTGAGTTCAGACTGCAAAACCTCGGCGGACGGTCATAGCGGTCGGAATATGAAGGCAATTTATGGCTGAAAAGGAGGGGGATAAGTATGAATAGTTTTAGTGATCCCAAAGCAGAACACAGAGGGCTGCCGTTCTGGTCGTGGAACTGCAAAATAAGCAAGGAGCTTATTGACGAGCAGCTGCCGATATTCAAGGAAATGGGCTTCGGCGGCGTTGTTATCCACCCGCGCGAGGGGCTTGATACGGAGTATTTGGGCGAGGAGTTTATGAGCCTTGTTGACTATACCGCAAAGCGGTGCGAGCAGATGGGGCTTATACTGTGGCTTTATGACGATGACCGCTTTCCGTCGGGCGCGGCGGACGGGCTTGTGACCAAAGACCCGCGTTATCGCGCTAGGCAGCTGCGGCTTACAAAAACGCGGCTTTCGGGATATTGCGCCTCA
>CACZPW010000061.1 GCA_902783115.1 uncultured Ruminococcus sp.
CCGCCTTCAGAGCCATTATGGCCGCTTCAAGCTCATCCTTTGCAACACACTGAAAATCACGCAGCATATTTACTGCCCCGTAATCCGAAACCACCATACCGTCAAAGCCAAGCTCGTCCCTTAATAAAGTCCTCAGCAGGCTCTCGGATGCATGGACAGGCTCGCCGTCAAGCTCGCTGTACGCCGGCATTACCGACATTGCGCCTGCCCGTATACATTTTTCAAACGGTTCTACGGCTATTTCACGCATTTCACGTTCGCCCATATGTACAGGTGAAAGATTAAGCCCGCCCTCCGGCACGCCGTGCGCGATAAAATGCTTTAATGTGGCCGCAACGTTATGCTTTTGAATACCCTTTACATATTCACAGCCCAATTCTCCCACAAGGTACGGATCCTCACCGTAGCACTCCTGCATTCTTCCCCATCTCGGATCTCTCGGTATGTCAAGATCGGGTGCATACAGCTGCCGCACCCCGACTGCTTCCGTTTCATCTCCGATAATATCCGCCATACGGTATATCAGTTCCCTGTCAAAGGTACCGCCAAGCCCCGCGCATTGCGGAAACACGGTCGCACGGTAATCCTGCAAGCCCCGTATTCCCTCAAACGCAAACAATAACGGTATCCCGAGCCTTGTTTTTGTCAAACAGTATTTTTGGATTTTGTTTATCCTGTCCTCTGTTTTTGGCATTCCGAAAATACAGCCTCTTGGCTCTATTTTCGCATTTTTAGAAAGCATACCGTATGCTTCGTCCAAACGGTATGCATTCATTTGCATTATTTTCTCGTCCAATGTCATTTTTTTGAGTAAGTCCAGCGCTCTTTCTTTAGGCGGCAAATTTTTATTCTTGTACATTTTTCTTTTCCCCGATTATATTATCATAGATCCGGCCACTTGCTGCTAATACGTTTTTTTGCTCATTCTCAAGTACGCAGTTGCTGTTGTTATCAGCGAAACGACCTGCGCCCACATTGAGGTTGAGCCGATAATGATATAATAGATCAACAATACTATTATATTCCCCAAAGAAATCAATCTTGTTTTTTGCTCATCTCTTTGAAAAACCGACAACATAAACAGTATTGACCCGAAAATCGGTAAAATATCGGCAATTTCTTTTATTCTCAAACAGCCCAATATGACATACGCCGCAAGAAACACCGTTTTCTCGGCAACGGTTATATCTTTTTCAAGCTTCAAATGAAAAAGTGATAATGCTATTTGAATAATTGCTATCAAATTGATGATCAAGGCAGAACCTGTTTTCCCGATAAGTATCAGATTGATTGCGACAAACAAATTTGCAAGCATCGAGAGAACCAGCATCTGCCGTTTCTTTTTCATATACGGTACCGCAAAACAGCATATCGCAACCAATATACCAAAAGCCTGACCTAATAAGTATTCCATTTTATCTACCCGAGCACCTTACAAAGCTCCGGCTGCCAACCGCAGGCTTTTAACGCATTTTTAAGTTTTTCTTGCTCTTCACCGTTTAATTGCTTCATCGGGAAGGTGGCTGTTCCAACGTTGATCCCCATTAAGCCGACAGCGTATTTTACGCTTGGGATAAGCTCGCTTTTGATCAATAGGTCTATTACCCGGTTGACCTTTATCTGGGTTTTGAGTCCCTCCTCAAGCTTACCTGCTTTAAAGCAGTTATAGATTTTTACAAACTCGGGAAGCATTATATTATACGTTGAGCCGATCCCTGCGTCTGCACCTGCCGCAAGTCCGGAAATCAAAAGTTCATCCGGCCCGTTTATTATGTTCATTTCACCGTGCGTTATATCTTTAAGCTTCATCATTTCAAAGAAATTATTTGAGCTCCACTTGACTCCGGTCACGTTATCTATTTCAAAAATACGCGCGATAAGCTCTGCTGACATATCCTTCTGAGCCGACGGATGGTAGTATATGATCACCGGTATCGTGACGCTGTTTGCTATGCGCTTATAATACTCATACATATCGTCCTCGCTGTAATAGAAAAAGCTCGGGGGGACTGCCGCGACAGCGTCACAACCAGCTTTTTCGGCGTGCCTTGCAAGAAAAACAGCTTCATTCAGATTCATTGCCGCAATATGGTTTATCACAGGCTTTCTTCCGTTTATATGTGCAACCGCCACCTCGCACATATATTCCCTCTCCTCTCTTGCCATAACGAGCCCTTCGCCCGTACCGCCGAGAATATAAAAGCCGTTTGCTCCCTGATCCAAAAGAAGGTCGATGATTTTCTTTGCCGCATCGGCGTTTACGGTCTTATTATCCTCATTGAACGGTGTGACCAATGCAGGTATTATCCCGTCAAATTTTATATTTTGCATTTTTATATCAGTTCCTTTCTTCAAAACGCCACTTTTGCTGCATTATAACGGCGGCATTTCCGCTATCCTTTGTATGTGCGTAAAATACGGTCAGAAGACTTCCGTCCTTTAGTTCCACCGTCGAGGGATATCCAAGATCCGGACTTATACCGTCAACATATATATCATGATCCGTATCCCACGTTTCGCCCATATCATAGCTAAACATAGCCCTGATCCCGTACGGAGCCTCACGGAAACCGTAGGTTGCGATCAGAACGCCGCTTGAATGTTTTAAAATATGCGACGGCGCACCGCCTTTATCAGAAAGTATTTGGTGAGGGACAGTCCATGTTTTTCCGCCGTCCTCCGATTCGGATTGATACACCGTAAATTTTTCTATGCAGTCTGTCCCCTCAACCCTTATGTGGCAGATTATTTTGTTATCCGAAAGACATACCGCATACGGCTCATAGCATAACAGCTTTTTACCGCTTTCAATAACCGTCGGAATTGAGCCTGCATACTCACAGCTGCCGTCTGTATTGATTTTATATGCTTCTATCCTGTTTCCCTTGTCAAAAGCAGTACCCACCCACAAAACCGTTCCGTCATTCAGCACAGCCGGTCCGTGAGGAGATGAAACGGGACTTTTGAAAATTTTTCCGAAGGTTACTCCGCAGTCAGTGCTTATTCTGAAATTCGAGCCCAAATCGCGCTCCTCATCTTTATCAGTAACAATATTTAAATATTCGCGGCGATATTCACGGGTATCTTCAGTTCCGTACTTATCAACCGCCCATCTTTGGAATTTTCGTGTGTTGTTAAAAGATGTTACGATGACAAACCTGTCGCCGTACGCCAATATCCCGCC
>CACZPW010000062.1 GCA_902783115.1 uncultured Ruminococcus sp.
ACCCATGTATCGTCCGTACCCGTTAAGGTCGCAAAGGCGGTATGGTTATCGTAATCAAACTCAACCTCAACTATCCATCTTTTTGCACTGCCTTGAACATTACCCAAACCGTCAACAACCGTTACCCAATCGCTTGCAAAGCTTTGTGCCGCATCATTTCCCGTTTTGGATGTAAGCGTTCCGGCTGATGATGCATACGGCTGTGTGAGAGTCAGGATATTATTGTCATTTTCATCAAGCAGCTCTACGCTCATTGAATATTCATGTCCGCTCCAGTTCCAGTTTGCGCCGTCGACCTTCTGACCGCCCGTTACATAATGGAATTTTAGCACAGCATGATTATCGTCAATCTTTTCAAAGGTCTTATATGCGTATGCGCCCTCACTCGCTTCCCTCTGCGTTATTGTTGCGCTCGTTGCCGTCACATTGGAATACGTTGTACCTGTTTTTTCACTGTCGGTCACAAACGTATTATTTCCCGTCATGTCAATTATTTCCATAGGCGTTACGGTTACGGTACAGCTTTGACTGAAGCCGCCGTCAAGACTTGCAGCGGTAACGGTTGCCACGCCCGCATCAAGTCCCGAAACGTTGCCGTCCTCATCAACGTCCGCAACGGTCGGGGCAGACGATGTCCATACAACCGTTTTTACTGTCGCATCATACGGCTCTACCGATGCGCTGAGCTTCTTGCTCGTACCCGAGCCTATACGGAGAGAAGTGTCCGATAAGGTTATACCGCTTACGGGTATTGACCATACCGTAACATTACAGCTTGCGCTGAAATTACCGTCCTTGGTGGTTACGGTAACAGTCGCATTACCGTTATTTACAGCCTTTATGATACCGTTTGACACAGTAGCAACATTTTCATTTGACGATGACCATATAAGACCTCTCTTTGTTGCGTTAAGCGGCTCTATAACTGCGGATATTGACTTTGTCTGAAGCTTTTCAAGCACGATATCGCTTTCAGAAAGGCTTACGCCCGTTACAGGCACCGCATCGACCTGAGTCGTTACTTTGGTAAACGGTGTTGCGGGTGCAAGGTATTTAAGCGTGTTACCCGAATCGTCCGTTGCCAAAGCCGCACTGCCTATATAATAGCTTGTGTGCGGAGGCTGGTTATACCCTACATTCTGTATCGCAACGTTTGTTCTGTACTGACTGTCGTGCATAAGCGTTGTTAATCTGTATTCTGTGGGTATTGACGTTGTAAATACTCTTAAATATGCCTGTTCGGTATTTGAATCCTTGTTTATCGGCATAACTATCTCTTCGCGCCAGTCGCCCCATATATCGGCTACAAGTGTAGGTGTACGCTTTGTAAAATTATTGGACGTACCGGGTATAAATCCGTCGCCGTCTGTATAGAAACGTCCGGTGCTGCCCGTGTCTGCAAAATATTTGGCTATCTGATTATCGTCAAGAAGCTCTCTGCCTAAGTCGCCGTCCCAGTATACAAGGAAATTATCCATTCCACGCGAGGAGGTCTGAGGCTTTGTTCCTATACCGTCACCGTTTAAGTCGTGAGCCGCCGAAAAGCTTGACGACCAACCTACAGACAAAGCGTTCGGGTGGGTTTTTGCATAATTATCATCGGCATTTGTCATAACGCCTCTGCCGTTATCGCCGCTTGCGGCAAGCTTACCCGACTGCCAGAAATGCTGACCCGTTGCCGTCACTCTTAAATCCTCGGCATAATATTTGAATCCTTCGCCGTCCTCTTTAACGGAAAAGGTTTCCTGCATACCGTCATTGTTAAAATCGCTTGTGTGTATCGCATCGCCGTGACCCAAAAGCGTATTTCCGAGTACCGTTTTTCCGTCATGATCGAGCGTTGCGGAGCCATATACTATCTCGTCCTTGCCGTCGTTATCAACATCGGAGATCGAAAGGTTATGGTTGCCCTGTCCGTACATGGACGATGATTTTTTAGTATCTCCGCTGTTATACTCCCATTCCATCGAAAGGCTCTCGCCGTCCCATGAATACGCGCGGATTACTGTTCTGTTATAATAGCCCCTGCATTCGATAAGGCTTGGGTGTATACCGTC
Organism: uncultured Ruminococcus sp.; assembly: GCA_902783115.1. GTDB lineage: Bacteria > Bacillota > Clostridia > UBA1381 > UBA1381 > 12844. The sequence goes on from CACZPW010000062.1 coordinate 2,058, forward strand.
AAGGTATGCAACGCCTGCAAGGTATCTTGCGGAACGGTTATATTTACTGTCGCCCCAATATCCTGCCGAAACAAGCGGTATTGCATCCGTCGTCGCAAGCGCTTCGCCCGTTTCACCGTCGAATACGGTATAGTATTCGGGGCCCATATTTTTTCCCTTTGTACGTCCCGACATACCGACATTAAGCGCCGTGTTATCGGCATTTCTGATAGCCTCGGTATCTCCTGCCTCGGTTACGTATCTGCCTGTGCCGTCAATACTGCCCGGCGCTGTGAGGCATGCTACTTCCGACTTTCCGTTACCGTCAAAATCATATACTATAAACTGTGAATAATGCGCTCCTGCCGTTATATTCTGTCCTAAATCTATTCTCCACATTCTGCCGCCGTTATTGGGGTCGATCTCATAACCGTCAAGATATACTCTGCCGGTAAAATCCGCGCCTGCGGAGTCCTTTGCGTCTGTGGGATCCCATTTTAGGACAAGCTCATATTCCCCGTCACCGTCAAGATCGCCTATAGAGCCGTCATTTGCTCCGCCCTCATGCGACGAATCGTATGAATAGTATCTGGACGTTTTCCCGTCACCGTCTCTTTTTATATCTGCGGGACGGTCGATCGGAATATCAACATAGGTATAGGAATTCGGCAAACTTGTGCCGTTTAACGCATACGAGCCTCTTGCCGTTTTGTTTGTCTCTGAAAAAGATTTAACTGCCGTAGTTGCATTTAAGAGCTTTTTTATCTGAGATGCGGTAAGACCTTTCGGCGTAGGAATGACCTTATACCAGTTTGCTGCCGTTCCTGCGGTATCCGTATAATTTGTAGCACCCGAAAGAGCCGTTGCGATCTTTGTATATGTACCGGTCTTTGATGTACTTCTGTAAATATCAAAGGTCTGAGCAGCCAGATCCTCGGTACCCAAAAGACGCCAGCTTAAATACACGCCGTTTGTAATACCGTTATTTGCATTATTTGCATTATTGTTTACAACGGCAATGAGTCCCCTGCTCAAATTCTCCATCAACCGTACATTTTCCCTGTATTGCGGTGCATTTGCGGCAGACGCGGTCACACATATTCCCGCCATAGCCCCCGCCGCCATTGATACAGCCAATACGGTGCTTATAATTTTACGTTTCATAAACTCCTCCCTCTTGTAAAAAACGATAAAAATATACGTAATAATTTTACTACATATGTGGATTTTTTACAATAGGGAAATACGGTTTTTCTTGGTCATTTTTATTCTTTTTATGAATATTTTTAGTCCGTTTATCTGCCATTTACCTGCCATTCACATCAGCCCCTACATCGCCGTAATACTGAGGCACATCGCCTATGATAACCGTATCGGTAACGGGTATGTTTACGGATAATTTTTCCGAGGTATTAAACATATATCCGCTGTAGCCTATTTCCATATCTACCGACAGGTAAATACTGTGTCTTACCTGATTTATACCGCAGTCTGTAAACGTTTCCCTGATATCCGTATCAAGACAGCTTACGGGATAAACTTTTACGGGTATTTTAAAGCCCAACCCCGAAAACACAGCTATGCCCGTTACGGTACCTATCGGGATCTTGACGGTTTTATCGCCGGATTTTGATATATTTTCCCTAAGATGATCCAAAATATACGAATTTATCATGTTTACCTTTACTGTATCGGTATGAAAAAGCGTTGCACGGTCGGTACTGTCGGTATGCGAAAAATCCATATCGATATCCTTGAACACCCCGTATACCGATTTACTTACAGCGGATACCGCAACGCCGTTTGCATACGAATGCGCGGCGCTTACAAGAGCATTTTCCATCCTTTTTGCACAGAATACGATCAGAATAAAAAAGATTATCAACATCATAGGCAGACAAAATTTTTGCCGCTTTCTCATACCCAAACGCATAAAAAAACACCCCCAAAGCACTTTTATAATATGCTTTGGGGGCTTATTTTGCCATTTATCTTGCTTTTGTCTCTATTTCTTCGGTTATAAGCTTTATAAATTCGTCGATGCTCATTTGTCCCATATCGCCCTTTTTCCTTGACCGAACCGAAACAACGCCGTTTTCTATATCCTTATCACCGGCAACAAGCATATACGGAACCTTTTCAAGCTGTGCCTCGCGGAGCTTATAGCCAAGCTTTTCCGATCTGTCATCAACCTCAACCCTTATTATCCCGCGATCCGCAAGCTTTTTCTTTATATCGTACATATAATCAAGATGTCTGTCCGCAATGGGTAAAAGCTTTATCTGAACAGGCGCAAGCCATGTCGGAAATGCGCCCGCATATTTCTCGATAAGAAGCGCAAGCGTTCTTTCGTAACAGCCTATTGACGTTCTGTGGATTATATACGGGTTTTTCTTTGTTCCGTCCTTATCAACATATTCCATATCAAACTGCTTCGCAAGCATCTGGTCTATCTGAATGGTGATAAGGGTATCCTCCTTGCCGTGAACGTTCTTTATCTGTATATCAAGCTTCGGACCGTAGAACGCCGCTTCGCCGATACCGATAAAATACGGGATCTCAAGATCGTCAAGTATCTTCTTCATCGTATCCTGAGCCTCCGCCCACTGTTCGGGTGTACCTATATACTTTTCCCTGTTATCCGGATCCCACTGTGAGAATCTGTACGATACGTCTTCCTTAAGCCCGAGAGTGTCGA
>CACZPW010000063.1 GCA_902783115.1 uncultured Ruminococcus sp.
GCTCGGCGCCAATGTAGCCGTACCTGTTTATATACGAGCCTACAACAAACATAGTTGCCTTCGCGCCCGTCCTTTCAAGTATCGGAAGCACCTCGTCATACCAGCCCGCATACCCGTCGTCAAAGGTGAGCAAAAGTATTTTTTTGCCGTTTAAGTTTGACATATCCTCATCTGCAAGCTCCGATGCGGTTATCGGGATATAGCCGTTACTTCTGAAATAGGTTATGTCCTCCTCAAGCTGTTCCGGCGATACGCACCAGTCGTCCCAGCGGCTCTCGTCCGCTGTGACATTGTGGTACATAAGCGTTACGACCTTGCAGTCCGCAAATGCGACGGTTTGTATCAGCATAAGTATACAGACCGCAAGGGCTGTTATTCTTTTCATTGTAAATACACCTCAAAATAGCTTATTTAAGTTCCTTTGCCTGCTGTAAAAGGTACTCTGCCTGTTTCTTTATTTCGGCTTTTTTTGCATCGTCATATTTTTCGCCGGTATCGGAATCCTGAGTCATAAGCAGGATATGCTTTGCCCTTAAATAATTCTTATCAAAATATTCCTTTACGGCGTCGTCGGAGTAATCGCCATTAAACAGCTTTGCCTGCGCAAACTGCGCGGATATGGATTTTTCGATAAAGCTGTCGTCCACGCCAAGCTGCTCCAAAAACTCCTTATACGCTTCTTCTCCGCCCTGCTGCTCTATTACGCTTGCCTTTGCATCGGCTATCTTTTTCTTTTCCTCATCGGAAAATCCGCCCTGCTTATTTACAACGGCAATCATGGAGGTATTGTTCAGAATATCTGTTTTTGCAAATTCCTTTGCTCTTTCCTCGTCATAACCGCTCTGTGTGTAGAGCGCTATATACGCATCGTATTCGGGCTTTGTAACGATCTCATCGCCAACCTTGAAAATGGGATCGCCGCCCGATTCGTTTTCCATGACCTCAAGCCCGTTTTCCTTTAAAAGTTCCGGAAGCTTTTCCTTGACGCTCTGCTGTGTCAAGGCCGCCCTTATCTTTGCCTTTACAGCATCAAATTCGGTGTTATATAAATCAGGATCGTCGCTGTCCTCAAGCGGAAGTCTCTGGATTATATGGTAGCCGTAGGTGCTTTCGCAGAGTCCGAACTCGCCCATACCAAGCTCCCTTGTACAGTTTTCAAATTCGGGCACCATTTCGCCCGCCGTAAAGTAATAGCCGCCGGGCTTTGACTTTGAGCCTGGATCCTCGCTGTACTTTTCTATCAATTCATCAAACCCGCTTACGGTCTTAGCGCTTTTTTCCGGCTTTTCCGTATCCGCCGTTTCCGTTTTTGGGGTTGTATCTGCTTCTTTTTTGTCCTTATTCCACAGCTTACAGCCGTTTAACGATACAAGCATCACACCCGTAAGCAAGACTGCGGTTAATTTCTTAAAGTTCATAATCTGACCTCATTTCTTTAGAATATACATACATTATACACTATTTATTTGTATTTTTCAATTCCTCAATTACATTTAATATATTTTTTATCGCCGCTATTATGTCGATATCCGAATCCGACAGCTTTATGCTTATTGCAGGAGTAGCGGCGTTTAATACCTTTATGCGCCTTGGAAATCTTCCGTCTATGTCCCAAATAAGCGTTGCGTCTATCATATTATCAAGGAATTTCAGCGTTACAAGCCGCCCCTTCTGGATTATCTCATAAATCCCAAGCTCCCTTGCAACGGGCTTCATAGACGCAATTTCTATAATATTTCTGACGGGCTTTGGCATATCCCCGTAGCGGTCCTTTAATTCGTCCTCTATCTCAAACCTGTCTTCATCACACGAAATTGCAGATATACGCTTATACATATCAATACGCTGGTTATGGTTTTTGATATAGTCATCGCTTATATATGCGCTTACCTCTATATCAATGCTTATCGTCATATCCTCAACCGATACGATATTCTGCGCCTCGTTTATGCTTTCCCTGAGTATCTTACAGTACATATCATAGCCCACCGTATCCATGTGCCCATGCTGTTCGGGACCTAAAATATTACCCGCGCCCCGTATTTCAAGATCACGCATGGCTATCTTAAAGCCCGATCCGAACTCCGTAAATTCCTTTATGGCACGAAGTCTTTTTGACGCAACCTCGGTCAGAGCCTTATCACGCTTATATACCAGATACGCATACGCAGTACGGTTAGACCTGCCCACTCTGCCCCTTAACTGATAAAGCTGTGCAAGTCCCATTCTGTCCGCATCCTCGATTATTATCGTATTGGCGTTTGGAATATCAAGCCCCGTTTCGATGATCGTCGTACACACAAGCACGTCAATATTCCCGTCAACCATATCGCACATTATATCCTCAAGCTCCTCCTCCTTCATTTTGCCGTGACCTACGGCTACGTTTTTGCCGGGGAATTGCTCCCTTATAAGGTTAGCCTTACGGTATATGCCGTCAACATGATTATATAGATAGAACACCTGCCCGCCGCGCGATAACTCACTGCGTATCGCATCAAGGATAACGCCCTCGTTTTCTTCAAGCACATACGTCTGAACGGGGTATCTGTTTTCGGGAGGCTCGGTAAGCACGCTCATATCCCTTACCGATGTCATCGCCATGTGCAGGGTACGCGGTATGGGCGTTGCGGTCATGGTAAGCACGTCTACCGAATTTTTAAGCTCCTTTAATTTCTCCTTGTGCGCAACGCCGAAGCGCTGTTCCTCGTCGATAATAAGAAGTCCCAAGTCCTTGAACGAAACGTTTTTCCCAAGCAGTTTATGCGTGCCTATGACAATATCAATCTCGCCCGTTTTTAGCTGCTTTAAAATTTTGCTGGTTGCCTTTACGCTTCTGAATCTCGATAGCATTTCGACCTTTATCGGAAAGCCCTCCATACGCTTTAAAAAGGTTTCGTAATGCTGCATGGCAAGAATAGTGGTAGGACAAAAATACGCCACCTGCTTTGAATCGTTTACAGCTTTAAACGCCGCACGCAGGGCAACCTCGGTTTTCCCGAACCCCACGTCGCCGCACAAAAGCCTATCCATAGGCTTTTGCTTTTCCATATCCGCCTTTACTTCCTCTGTCGCTCTTAGCTGATCGTCTGTTTCAATATATTCAAATCTGTCCTCAAAATCCCTTTGCCAACGTGAATCGGGCGCAAATGCGTGTCCTTTTATCTGAAGTCTTGCGGCATACAGCTCAATCAGCTTTTTTGCAAGCTCCGCCGTTGACGCCTTTACACGCTGTTTTGTCTTATTCCATTCCTGGGAATCAAGCTTGCTGAGCTTTGGCTGCTTATCGGAGTTGTTTCCGATGTATTTATACAGTGCTTCAAGCTGGTCTATGGGAACATATAAAACATCGGTACCTCTGTACTGTATCTTTAAATATTCCTTTGTGATATTTGCGACTGTGATTTTTTGCGTCCCCATATACTGACCTATGCCATGTACCTCATGCACAACGTAATCACCTGCGGAAATATCGTTATACGACTTTAATTTATTGGCGTTTTCTATCTTCCTTTTACGTTTTTTGCGCTTTGATGCAAAAATTTCATCGTCGCAGATAAGTACAAATTTCAAGTCCGGATATTCAAAGCCCTTTGAATGATTGCCTCTGAAAATCGAGATCCTGCCCTCTCTTATATCACGGCTGTTGTAATAAAATTTTGCGTCATAGCCTTTATCCGATAATACGCCCTCCAAATTCTCGCCCCTGCCTCTGTTAGAGGCAAGTATAACAACGGTATTGGCGCCGTCACGGTATTTTGAAAGATCGTCATAAAGATATTCCATTTTGCCGTGAAACGATACGGTGGTTTTTGTCACAAAGGTTTCAAGATGCTTATAATTAAAATCGGTTTTTGTGTGATTGAGCGAATCAAGGGATATTTCACGCTTTGTCAGAATCTTTGATACCGCTTCGGTATAGCTTATATAAAACGGCTTTTTTCTGCTCTCGATTATGTTTTTTGTTTTTAGCTCGCAAAATATTTCGTTTTTCTCGTATTCATAGCTCTGACCACGTTCTTTGATGCGCCTCGGGTCTATTATAAATACAAGGTCTGTATCCGTAAAATAATCGAGAATCGACGGAATGTGGCCGTATATCTCATACGCGTATTTATCTATTGACGGAAAATAAAAGCGTTCACTGAAATTATCAATATCAATTTCAAGATTTTTTATAAGCTCCGTATTCTTGTTATCCTTTTTATTTTCCTTATCTACTTTCTTTGTGAGATCGTTTATTATCCTGTCCCTTACCTCTTCTTCCATTAAAGCCTCGGTAACGGGTATTATAATAACGCCGTCCGTATCCTCGGTCGATCTTTGGGAAAGCTTATCAAAAAACTTTATGGTTTCAACCTCGTCATCAAAAAAGTCAATACGGACGGGGCTGTCGTATACGGGCGAAAATATGTCAAATATCCCGCCTCTTACCGAAAACTGCCCCTCACCCTCGACCATATCCTCCCTGACATAGCCCATAAGCGAAAGTCGCTTTGAAAGCTCCTCCGTATCGTATCTGCCGCCCTTTTCTATCCTTATACTGTATTCTTTGAATTTTTCGTTTGAAACCGTGTACCCCAAAACTGCGTCAAGAGATGCTACGGCTATGCAGTTTTCGTTTTCAATAATGCTTGCAATCGCCGACAGACGCTCGTTTTTTCGCCCGTGATCGCTGCTCTCGATATTGTATAATATATAGTCGCGGCTCGGAAAAAAGACGGAAGAATCGGTATAAAGCTCCAAATCCTCTTTAAGCGCCTGCGCCTCCATATCGCTGTAGGTTATAACAAGCGCCCTGCCCTTATTTTCCCTGCCAAGGCACGAAATAAGATGTCCCTGCGCCGATTCGACTATTCCCGCAACAGAAACGGGAGTATTGCAAAAGTTTTCCACAATACCCCTGTAAGGCTTATAATCCTTTAAAATGTCAAAAAAATCCATGTTATGCCCCGTTTCCGTTAAACTTATTCATTGCGGACGAAACATCGTTCCTTATTATTTCCTCCGCCGCACCCGCCGCACGCTCTATTGCGTCCTCCATAACGGGTATCTGGCTTTTGGGGAATCTGCCGAGAACGTGGTTTGCAAGATCCTCGCCCTCATGCTTATCTCCGACGCCCAGCCTTATCCTCGGGAATTCCTCGCTCTTTAACAGATATATTATTGATTTCAAACCGTTGTGTCCGCCTGCACTGCCCTTTGCGCGTATGCGGATTTTACCCGTATCAAGCGACACGTCGTCGCTTATGATAATTATATTCTGAGGCTCTACCTTGTAAAACCTTGAAAATTCCATAATGCTTTCACCGCTCAGA
>CACZPW010000064.1 GCA_902783115.1 uncultured Ruminococcus sp.
GGAATATTGGACGCCTGCGACCAGGTCGAGGTTCTTGAAAAGTCGGAGGGCTGGTACAAGGTACATTGCGGCGATGTTGTCGGATATGTTCCGGACTCGACCGTGACCATCGCAAGAAGCGACGCAGAATATGCGGCAATGCATTACGAAAACTACAAGCGCGGCAACGTAGCCGTTGACGGCTCTGTAAGAGTAAGAGCCGAGGCGTCGGTGGATTCTCCGGTTATAGACGAGCTTGAAGCGGGAACGCAGGTCATTCTTCTCTGGGGAGAGGGCGACTTTGTAAGAGTTGCTTACGGAGACAATTATGATGAAGGATATGTAATAAACTCCGCTTTGGAGCTTACGGGCGAATGGATAACAAAATCTACCGTATCCGAGCGTCAGGAGGCTGTAGCGGCGGCAAAGGCGGCCGAGGAAGCGGCAAGGCGTGCAGGCTATGCGGATGCTGTTTCGGCAACTGCAGCGTCATCAAAGGGACAGGCGATCGTAAATACTGCCATGCAGTATCTGGGCGTTCCCTATGTATGGGGCGGAACTTCCCCGTCGGGCTTTGACTGCAGCGGACTTGTGCAGTATGTATGTAACGCAAACGGCATAAGCATCGCAAGAGTTGCGGCGGATCAGAGAAATTGCGGAAGCTATGTATCACGGGAGAATTTGCAGCCGGGAGACCTTGTATTCTTTAACGGCGGCAGCGGAATACACCACGTTGGTATCTATGTCGGCAACGGAAATATGATCCACGCGCCGCAGACGGGCGATGTTGTCAAGATCTCATCGATCGAAACAAGCTATAGAATTTCACAGTATGCAGGAGCTGTAAGACTCTATTAAACCAAAAAAGCATTTTATAAACCTGCTTGGCTATCAGCCAAGAGGCTGATACAAAAAAAGAACCGCAAGCTGCAAGGCGGTTCTTTTTTTGCGCTTATATAAACAGTGTTCCGAAACTGAATACCAAAAATGCGGCAAGCCATGCAACGGCGCATTGGAACAGGACAACGCCTATTGCCCAGCGTGTGCCAAGCTCACGTCTTATAGCCGCAACAGCCGCAACACACGGAGTATAGAGCAGGCAAAATATCAGAAGCGACATTGCGCCAAGTCTTGTAAGCACAGTGCTCAGTGCCGTTGTGCCAAACAGCACAGAAATCGTTGATACCACGCTTTCCTTTGCCATAAATCCGCTTATAAGCGCCGTACATATCCTCCAATCGTTAAAGCCCAGCGGCTTGAAGACAGGTGCCATCACGCCCGCAACAGCTGCAAGGATACTGTCCTTTGAGCCATCGACCACATTCAACGTAAAATCGAACTTTTCCAAAAACCATATTACTATCGTGGCAATGAATATCACCGTAAACGCCCTTTGTAAAAAGTCCTTTGCCTTTTCCCATAAAAGCCGCGCCACATTCACAAATCCCGGCAAGCGGTATATGGGAAGCTCCATAACAAACGGAACAGGCTCGCCTCTGAAAATAGTATTTTTAAATATGAGCGCCGTAAGTATTCCCACCAGTATTCCGATAAAGTAAAGCGCTATCATTATCAGGGCGCCGCTGTGCGGGAAAAATGCGGCTGTAAAAAATCCGTAGATCGGGAGCTTTGCCGAACAGCTCATAAACGGAGTCATAAGTATCGTCATTTTCCTGTCCCTCTCAGATGAGAGCGTTCTGCTTGCCATAACTCCCGGCACCGTACAGCCGAATCCGATAAGCATAGGCACTATGCTCCTGCCGGACAAGCCTATCCGCCGCAGCAGCTTATCCATAATAAATGCTATCCTTGCCATATATCCGCTGTCCTCGAGCATCGACAGGAAGAAAAACAGCACCACTATCACAGGCAAAAAACTCAGCACGCTTCCTACGCCGTTGAATACTCCATCAATTACAAGCGAATGTATGACACCGTTTACTCCGATATTTGTCAAGAATATATCGCAAACCTCCGTAAGCTTTTCTATACCCGCACTCATCATATCCGAAAGCCATGCGCCTATCACATTGAAGGTAAGCCAGAAGACCGCCGACATAATAAGAGCAAATGCGGGGATCGCGGTATATTTACCGGTAAGCACCCTGTCTATTCTGTCCGAGCGCGTCCGTTCCTTGCTTTCCCTTGGCTTTATGACCGTATCCTCACAGATGCTTTGTATAAATCCAAACCTCATATCCGCGATCGCCGCCGCGCGGTCAAGACCGCATTCCGCTTCCGTTTGCGCCACTATAGTTTCGATTATTTTTACCTCATCGTCATCAAGGCACAGACGTTTTAATATTCTTTCATCGCCCTCAACAAGCTTTGTAGCCGCAAAGCGGACGGGTATACCCTGTGCGGAGGCATGATCCTCTATAAGATGCGCAATACCGTGAATACATCTGTGTACCGCGCCGCCGCGCTTGTCGTGACTGCAAAAATCCTGTCTGCCGGGGCGCTCCTGATATTTTGCGACGTGCATGGCGTGGTCTATAAGCTCATCCGTACCCTCATTCTTTGCCGCCGAGATCGGGATCACGGGTACGCCCAATTTTTCCTCTATCTCGTTTATCCGTATCGTGCCGCCGTTGCTTCTTACCTCGTCCATCATGTTAAGAGCCACGACCATCGGTATATTAAGCTCTAAAAGCTGCATTGTAAGGTAGAGATTACGCTCGATATTTGTAGCGTCAACTATATTTATTATACCCTTTGGCTTTTCGTCGAGGATAAACTGCCTTGTCACGATCTCCTCACTGCTGTACGGGGACATTGAATATATACCCGGCAGATCCGTTATCAGCGTATTTTTATGCCCCTTTATAACGCCGTCCTTTCTGTCAACCGTAACGCCGGGGAAATTCCCGACGTGCTGATTTGAGCCTGTAAGACAGTTAAAAAGCGTGGTTTTTCCGCTGTTCTGGTTTCCCGCAAGTGCAAAGGTTATCACCTCACCCTCGGGCAAAGGATCCTCATCGGCCTTTGTATGATATTTTCCGCCCTCGCCGTAGCCGGGATGGGATATTTTCTTTTTTACCGCCGCCGTTGTTTCCGTGTTTGTTTTTTCGGTTTTTTCAACAGACACTTTAGCGGCGTCGTCAAGACGCAGGGTAAGGTCGTAGCCGTGGACCTTAAGCTCCACCGGATCGCCCATCGGCGCAAACTTGATTACCGTGACCTCCGCCCCGGGTATAAGTCCCATATCGAGAAAATGCTGACGCAAAGCCCCTTCGCCGCCTACCGATAAGATCCTGCAGCTATCCCCGATATGTAAATCCTTTAATGTCATAACATGATCTCCGTGATTTATTTCTTTTCAAATCTGTATTCCGTTACGCTGTCGTACTTTTCGCCCTTTTTCAGAATCGGGGACGGATAATGCGAAATGTTTATTGCATTTGGGAAGCTCTGTGTCTCAAGGCATACGCCGCTGTGCGACGTATACACCGCACCGTCCTTACAGACTCTGCCCTCCTCAATGCTGTTTCCCGAATATATCTGGACTCCGTCCTGATCGGTGTACATGGTCATTTTGATATCGTCACCCTCAAGGACTGCACATTTTCTGAAACCTCTGCCGTTCAAGGCAAAGTTATGGTCGTAACCGCCGAACATCTTGATCTGCTCGCAATCCGAGCCAAAGTCACGACCCAATTTTTTCGGAGTAGTAAAGTCAAACGGGGTACCCGCCGTAAATCTGATCTCGCCGTTTGGCATACACTCGCTTGTGTTCGGGGTATAGAAATCGGAGTCAAGCCAAAGAGTGTGGGTGTCTATAGTTCCCGAACTATGCCCGTTTAAGTTAAAATATGTGTGATTTGTCATATTTAAAACAGTGTCCTTGTCACATTCCGCCTCGTAATGAATACCGATTGAGTTTTCCTTTGTTAAGGTATATGTTACACATACCTTTGCCGTACCGGGAAAGCCCTCATCACCGTCGGGGCTTACATGGAACAGGATGAGCTTCGGCTCATCGCCGTCAACGGTCTCTGCCGCCCAAGCCTTCTTATCCCAGCCGCAAATACCGCCGTGAAGATTGTTGTTGCCATTGTTTTTTGCAAGTGTATACTTCTCTCCCGACAGAGTAAATTCGCCCTTTGCTATCCTGTTTGCATTTCTGCCCACCAATGCGCCGTAAAAGCCCTTGTTATTAAAATACTCCTCCAAGGAATCCCTGCCGAGAACTACATCCTTGCCGTTAAATGTAAGGGTACGGATAATACCTCCGTAATTTGTTATCTCCGCACTTAAACCTCTGCCGTTTGAAAGCGTGTAAAGATTTACAGTCTCACCGCTTTTGAGAGTGCCAAACTCCTTTACTGTAATACTCATTTATCATAACCTCCAAAATGTTTATTTAAACCTATTTTAGCACAATATTCGGATTTTGTATATTAAAAAATAAAGAATTTTTATACAGTTTTCTTACAAAAAAAGAAATCCGCCTTCAGCGGATTTCCGTGATTTTTCAATTATTCGGCAACGAATGGCAGTAATGCAACGATTCTTGCACGCTTGATAGCTGTTGTAAGCTGTCTCTGGTGCTTTGCGCAGTTACCGCTTATGCGTCTGGGAACGATCTTACCGCGCTCTGACACATATCTTCTTAACTTTGCCGTATCCTTATAGTCAATATAATCAACCTTGTCTACGCAGAACATACAAACCTTTTTCTTCGGTCTTCTTGCTCTTACAGGTCTTTCAGTTTTCTCAGCCATGAGATTATTCCTCCTTATCAATTTTTATCATTTTCTTGTACTCAGAACGGAAGGTCGTCTTCGCTGCCGTCCAGATCCGCAAATGCCATTGCGTCAAAGTCGCCGCCAAAATCATCGTTTGCCGGAGCCGGTGCCGGTGCCGGAGCGTTGCTATAGCTGCCGCCGTTACCGCCCGCACTGTATCCGCCGTTATCCGACTGTCCCTGCCTTGAACCGTTGAAGCTTACCTCGTCCGCAACGACCTCTGTGGCATAATGCCGCTGCCCGTCATTGCCATCCCAGCTTCTTGTCTGAATACTGCCGCATAACTGAATACCGCTGCCCTTATGGAAATACTTGCCGATAAACTCGGCTGTCTGTCTCCATGCAACACAGCTTATAAAATCAGCCTGCGTCTGCCCGTCCTTCTGATACCGCCTCGATACCGCAACCGTAAACCTCGCTGAAGGAATACCGTTGGGGGTCTGGCGCATTTCGGGATCACGGGCCAAATTCCCGACTAAAATTACTTTGTTCATCTAATCACACCGCTTTCTCAAAACAGGGCTTCAGGCATCTTTTCTAATGACAATGGTTCTTAAAATACCGTCTGTAATCTTGTACTGTCTTTCAAGCTCCTTGGGGAACTCTGATACAGCCTTGAAGTTTACAAGGTAATAAACACCCTCTGTTTTGTCATTGATTTCATAAGCAAGCTTGCGCTTACCCCACTCATCAACGGATTCAAGCTCGCCGTTCTTTTCGATAAGCGATATAAACTTATCCTTAAGAGCCGTTACGCTTTCCTCGTCAAGTGATGCGTCAATGATAAAAATTGTTTCATAGCTGTTTAAGATCTTTTCAGCCATTTTCTGCACCTCC
>CACZPW010000065.1 GCA_902783115.1 uncultured Ruminococcus sp.
GCCCTCTGACTTCACGCAGATCAAGAAAAAATTTGCCAAAGCCTGGGGCGGTACCGGTGACGATGAATCGTATCTGATCTTCAGAATTGAAGGCGAATATCTACTGCTTCTCGAATTTAATCGTGAAGGTGACTGCCGTGACATGCGCCAAGTCTATGATGTAGATTATTTGATGGATAGTTATATGAATCGCGGCGAAGTATATTATGTCACCGGTCTCACGCAGGCGCCTGACAGCGGTTCCGGCGGTCCCGGCGGTCCCGGCGACGAAGGGTGGATGTGCTTCGAAGAAGACGGATCGATCACGGCGGAAGGGCGGGGCTCCGGCAACCCCGGCATGTCTACTGTCCAGACCCTGACGATCATCGCCGAGGGCGGTCCCGTAACCGGAGACCCCTATGAAGCAAGCTACAACACCGAGACATGGGAACTCGATCCCCCGACCTTCACCTACTACCGTCTTGAGGATCAGAATGATCTTGACAGTGGTGTAAGGCTTGACAGTCCTCCAAGTGAAAAAGGTATCTACTGTGTAGAAGCGACAGTGACAGCAATGGCAGACGAACGGCTCAGAAGCTACTCTACGCGTAAGGTCTTTGCCATCGGCTATGAGACTATCCACATCACCGGCGCGACATTCAAACCGCGTGATTATGAGGTGGGCAACACCACCGCCGAGGTGATATCCGTCACCTTTGACAACGCTGAGCTTGTTATGGGTGTCGATTACACCGTTAGTGAGATAAGCGTACTGGACGCAGCGGGAGATAATGTACCTGTCGGATTTACCGTCAAGCTCCTGAAAAACGATTATTTCCTTGCATCCAATCGGCATCAGGCAACAATGGCCATAAACAAGATTGCTTACACCGGCATCACGGAAGCAACAGTGAAGTTCAGGTCGGCGGAAGGAGCGTTTACGCAGACTGAGCTGCCTATCAACGGTCGCGTGATAAGTGATGTACAGATCACAAACGACTATTCTCAGTATGTAACGCTTCAGCGCCAAGGCGGAAGCTACTTCGGTATCAATACTCTGACTCAAATCGATTCGACCGAGCCGATGCCGATCACGCTCCATGTTGTATCGAGTGCATACGAGGATTTTGACTTTACTCTTAACCTTGTACCTACGACAAAGCAGTCTCAGGACTTCGATGTGATGGGTATTCCGGAGAAGATCTCAGTCGGTGATACGGGTAACAGTCCGGATGTATTCGTCTTTAACGGCAACGGCACGGCAAGCTACTCTGTCGTTCCGGGGTATGAGGAGTATATCGATATTGATCCAGCTACAGGCGCAATCACCGCAAAGAAAGCGGGCACAGCGTATTTCTTGGTAACTGTCTCTGAGACCGACGACTACGCCGAGACCTCAAAGTACAGGTCGATTAACCTTGTGGAGGACGCCAGACAGCAGACGATCATCACTGCGTCCGATATAACCGCAAGCTACGGCGACGCCGGCTTGAAGCTCAATGCCACTACAAACGGCAACGGCGCACTCAGATACAATGTTTCAAGCGGATATAATGTTCTGTCTGTTGATGATAATGGCAACATCACAGTCCGTGGAACGGGTACTGCGGTCATCACCGTCACAGCGGAGGAAACCGACACCTTCAGAAGTGCGACGAAGAATGTAACAGTGACAATCAATAAGGGCGTCTATACGGGACTCAATGAATTGACTGTTAATTTCTGCGCAAATAAGTGGGCGTCTGCATCGGTCAAGATGCCGTTCTCCTATTACGACATCAGTGGTGCAGAGGTCACCAACAACTATTCCGATTATATAAACATTAACGCCTTCGGTAATAGTGTCTATGTCAATACAAATGATGCGATCGAATCGACCGATCCGATGACGGTAACGATCCACTATACCTCCAACGGATATGAGGAATTTGACTTTACCCTCAATCTTGTACCCGTGGCAAAGCAGATACCGAATATCAATGTGTGGAACGCTCCCGAGACGCTGGAGGTCGGTCACAAGAGCGAGGCACTGGATACCGAAAGCAGGGGCGACGGCGCGATCAGCTACTCTGTTGTTGTGGGATATGAGGAGTATATCGATATTGATCCCCTCACCGGTGTAATTACCGCGAAGAAGGCGGGTACGGCGTATTACTGCGCGACTTCCGCCGAAACCGACAATTATGGCGAGAATACGGTGACTATGATGATCACCGTTACAGTCGGTGAGGCTCCGATCGTCAGCAATCCGAGTTGGGATGTGGCTTTCAATCAAAGCGGTGAAAATGTAGATGTTTCAATATCAGCAAGCAATTTACCCGAAACCGCGCAGATTTATGTCGCATCATACAGTAACGGTATATTAAAGAATTTATCGATTGCTACATTGACTGACAACACGGCATCAAAACAAGTATCGGGAGAAAATATCGATACCGTAAAAGTATTTTGTTGGGATGATAATTTATCTCCACTGTTCGTTAAAGAAAAATATACTTTAAAGAAATAAAGTCTGTAATAAAAATAAAAAAGCATTTTGACGGTTACATTTCTCTACCGTATGAAAGGCGATAAGACAAACGGCGAAAATCCGATTACAGATGTTTCGGCAAGCGATTACTATTACGATTCTGTCCTTTGGGCGTATGAGAATGGTATTACAAGCGGAACAGGCGATACCACATTCAGCCCGAATGACAACTGTCTGCGCGGACAAATCGTAACATTCCTTTATCGCTGCGAATAATTAAATTATATAAAGAGCTTAACTCTTTATAAGTAAAAAATAACGCAGGAACATTTACCGAAAGAGGTATCTGCTCCTGCGTTTTTTTGAGGAAGAAGCAGAAGAATTTGATAAAAAGTTCCATTTATAAGACAATGCTTTTCAAAAATGCACAAAACCCTTGACACTGCATAATGGTAAAACAAAGAAGAAAATGCACAACCCTTGACACCGAAAAACGATACAATTCGAAAAAGTGAACAAGTAAAAAATCGCACTTGTGCATTGTATCAAAACTATTCGTCTTTGCCACTCTTTCTTACAGGACTCGAACTATAAAAATAACCCTCGGAAAGCGATAACCCCGTAAGAAAACGGTAGGTCGGCTTTTGGATGCAAAGGAAAACGATAGCAAGCAAAAAGGGTGCATTTTATCAAAATTATTGTTACCTGCCAGTGCTAATCGTTATCAAACTGTCATGTGTAACTTTTGGTAGAAAATTAAGAATTATCATCAATAATCCCTGACGACTGAACCTTTTAATTTTTCCACACTTTTTAATTATTCCTTCGGCACTCTTTTTTGAGGGGTAAGTTCCACAGGCTACACAACCGGTCAGCAACAATCGAATAAACAGAGAAAGGGCTTCCGAAGCTCTGCTGCAAAACACAGCGGAACTTCCGAAGCCCTTTATTTCAAGCCTTTTTCAGCGCTTATGTGCCGGAGAAGGCTTTTTCTGTTTGTATCAAAGACAGCGTCTTTATAGATTCTTCCTGTGGCTCAGGTGGTATGTTTGTTCAGTCAATCAAGTTCGTGGAAGCACATAGCGGAAACAAGAAAAAGGTTTTACACTTGTTCCGAGCAGATATATAGAGTTTGTAAACAGAGACAAAAATATTGATTTTGATACCAAAATGAAGATATTACAGTCTGAACTTCAACAATTATTGAGAGAAGAGTACGCTGATGGAAAGATGATTGAACTTTCAAAATGAATTAAGCTCATTTTTGGAACAGGCAGAAAATTTTAAAAAGTATGCGAGGTAACAAAAGAGGAATGCAGAATACTCAAAGACCTCAAAACATAGTTATAATGCGGATTTGTACAGTATTGTGCATATGAATGGCAGAGCTCCTTCTCCGCCAATGAAAAGTCTTGAAAAGCCCAGTGTTTATGCGGGTTTCAAGGCTTTTTTCTTGCTTAAATAAATATTTATAAAACACATTGAAATGCACTGAAATGCAAGGAAATGCACCTATATGAAATCTAATTGTGGTCAAAATTGTGGTCAAAATCAATCTTATATTCCATATAAAATTTAATACCATAAATATTTCTATCAGACATCTTTTTATGTCTTTTTTTTATGCCAAAAATAATATAATAAATACTAAGCTTGGCAACGTCATATAAGACATTGATAAAATTTATAATCAGGTGTATCATTTTTATTTATAGGCTTATCATGAGGAGAGATAAATACCGTGCCAGAGAAAAATATATTAGCAACAAACCTCAAAATTATAAGACGACGCTACCATTTGTCACAATTTGAATTTGCCGAAGAATGTGGAATTATCAAAGAATCTTTGTGTCGATTGGAAAGTATTATAATTCCTCCCGTTTCATTATAAGATACCATATAAACTTGATGTCGTGATATAATGCTATTTATTAAATCTTGTTTTTGTGGGAAAAAATAAAGCAAATAAAACCTGTATTTTATGTATACAGAAAAGACTTGATAATAAGTAATAAGTTTGTTATAATGAGTGTAAGATATAATTGAACGGAGGGATACTTATGATATATCCATATA
>CACZPW010000066.1 GCA_902783115.1 uncultured Ruminococcus sp.
CTACGATATACGCTGGTATACCGTAAATCCGTCGGCAGATTCCTTTACGATATCAAACGAAGAGGATCTTTCGGGCTTTGCCATGATTTTAAACGGTAAGTTTGAGGAATATCCCAATATCGACTTCGAAGGAAAGACGGTTACTGTTTCAAGGAATATCAATATCCAGCGCAGTAACTGGGAGCCGATTGAAAACTTCAAGGGTACATTTGACGGTCAGAGCAAGCTCATCAACGGTCTGCGCGTCAAGAACACCGTAAACGGCGGACTGTTCGGAACGGTACTTCCCGAGGCTTCTATAGTCAATCTCACCATTGAGGCTGACAAGGTATCGGGCAGTGCGGCGGCGGGCGTTGTTGCAGGTGTAAACAACGGTACCGTTTCAAATGCCGTTGTAGTTGTAAAGGATAAGATAAGCGCACCGGACGCAGGTTCCGTTGCGGGTATAAATAACGGTGAAATAACAGGCACGACGGCCAACGTTATAGGCACAGTATATGGCAGTGCAAATGCCGGCGGTATCGCGGGCACTAACACGGCTGATATCACCTCGGCGTCGGTGAACGTTAAGGGTTCTGTAAAGGCAGATAAAAATGCGGGCGGTGTTGCCGGTATTTCAAGCGGTGCTATTGATAATCCCACGCTTACCCTGAACGGGAAGATAAGCGGAACAGATACCGCAGGCGGTATAGCGGGCATAAATTCGGGCAGTATATCAAAGCCCGTATGCACTGTAAATGCCGACGGCTCGGTTATTTCGGATAAGCTTGCAGGCGGCGTGGTTGCTGATAATAAGGGCAGCGTATCGGAGCCTGAGGTCGTTTTGAACGGCAGTATAGAAGCCGAAAATTCGGGCGCAGTTGCGGGCGAGAGTACGACTGACCTTGCAGACTGCAACGTATCGGGTAGCGGTACGGTGTCGGGTACGGCATACGCAGGCGGTATCGTTTCGAAGGCAAGCAATATCAGCATAACAGATTCCACCGTTAAGGAGATCACCGTAAGCGGTAATGCGCTTGTCGGCGGTGTGAGCGGTGAGGTGAATAGTTGGTCGATCAATAATATCACAATAGACGGAATCATCTTAAAATCCGGCGATCCCGGCGCAACGCTCGGCGCTGTAGCGGGAAAAACAACCGCAGAAACGGCGGAAGCTGTCTTTGGCGGCACAGTAAATGCCGTATTTGAAAATGTGGCTGAGAATGCGGGCGGATTTATAGGAAATACGGCAGGAAATATTACAAAAGCGGAGTTTAACGGAAATATCGACGTCAAGCTCAACGGTGCAGTCGAAAATGCGGGCGGCGTTATCGGTCTTGCCTCGGAAAAGGTAAGCGGAATTTCCGTAACGGGTAATACGGCTGTTCTTTCAAAGGCATTTGCGTCAAATCTGGGCGGAATAGTCGGCTTTGCGGAAAAGAATGTCGAAAATACGGCGATTGACGACAATATAAGCGTCAAGAGTGAGACAGAGGCTCAGAATGTCGGCGGTATGATCGGCAAAATAACGGGCGCTGTTAAAGAAACGAGAATCGACAAAAATACAAGCGTTGAAGCATTGGGCACAGTCACAAACCTCGGCGGCATTTTTGGAATAGCGCAGGGTGATTTTGACGGCTTGCACTATACGGGCGAAATAGCCGTTTCGGATAATAAGGTAAGCGGCTATGCAGGCGGTATCGCAGGCTCCTATGAGGGCGCAATGTCTGCCATCCATACGATAGGTAAGATAACCGTCAACAGCAGCTCTGTTACTGGCGGCATAGGCGGTGTTGCCGGTTACTTCAAGGGTATATCAAACGGTATTTCAAACAAGAATAACGATATTAACATTCTCGGAGACCTGACTGTAAATGCCAAGGGCGGTATTGTCGGCGGCTTTGCGGGCGTAAATGACGGTATTCTTAAAAACATCAGTCTCGGTGATAATGTAAATATCAATATAGACGCAACCGATACGACGGTCGGCGGCTTTGCGGGCGCAAACAGCGGCACGCTCGACTTTGTTTACTCGACAGCCGTTATAGACTGCAAGGTAAGCGATGGCGCGGTATTCGGCGGACTTGCGGGTGAGAATACAGGTAATGTCAAGCGAAGCGGCAGAGATATCGGTGTTTCACTCACGGTTACCGGAAACGGAGGAGAATCGGCGCTCGGCGGTCTTATCGGAAAGAACAGCGGCAGTGTTGAAAAGAGCTTTGCCGATTGCAAGGTAAGCTTTGCGGGCGCAAATGTAGGCGCAGGTGCGCTTATCGGAAGAGCGGACGGCGGCAACGTGACGGACTGTTACGCAACTGATGCAAGCGGAGAACAGGCAGGAAAGCTTGTCGGTACCGATAACGGAGCGGTGACAGTAAACAGCTATTGCGCGGCGGCGCTTCCCGAAAGCTTTGACGGCTACGATTTTGAAAACGTATGGCAAAAGGTCGTATCACAGGGCGCAAAATACTCAAATCCGTCGCTGATTCTTACGGCTGATGATATGAGCGTGATCTTAAACTATGATTTGCGCTGGTACACAAAGAATACCGGAGCCGAAGAATTCACACTGGAGGACGAGGAGGATCTTGCAGGCTTTGCCATGATCCTTAACGGAAGATTTGAAGAATTTGAGAATGTTGATTTTGCCGGCAAGAAGGTCAAGGTCATATCGCCGATAAATCTCGTATTCGGAAGCTGGGAGCCTGTAAGGAACTTTAAGGGCATATTCGACGGCGGCGAAAAGCTGATAAACGGCTTAAGAGTGACGGCGGCAATCGGTGAAACAGCGCCCGAAAATGCGGGACTCTTCGATACGGTGCTATCGGAGGCTCAGATAAACGATCTTACCGTTGAGAGCTGTGCGATAAACGGATATTTAACAGCGGGTACGGTTGCAGGTATCAACAACGGTAAGATATCAAACGCCGTTGTTACCGTAAAGGATAAAACGGCGGCAAAGGACGCAGGAACCGTGGCCGGAATCAATAACGGAACCGTTACCGCACCGCAAGTCAATGTTTACGGTACGGTAAGCGGCAGTGCAAACGCAGGCGGTATTGCCGGCACTAATACGGCGGATATTATTACGCCTGTTGTCAATATAAGCGGTACCGTAAGCGGAAAGAATACCGCAGGCGGTATAGCGGGCATAAATTCCGGCAGCATATCAAAGCCTGAAATAACGGTAGATGCTGAGGGGCTGTTGATCTCTGATACGCTTGCGGGCGGTATTGCGGCAGACAACAAGGGTGTTATTTCAGAACCGGTGTTTGTTCTTAACGGCAGAATTGAAGCCCAAAAAGCGGGCGGTATCGCAGGTGAGAGCACGACTGATATAACAGCCTGCGGCGTATCGGGTACGGGAACCGTATACGGTACCGATCGTTCGGGCGGTATCGTATCAAAAATAAGCGGCATAGCGGTATCCGATTCCACAGTTGAGGGTATCACCGTAAGCGGTGATAAGTATATCGGCGGCGCGACAGGTGAGCTTACAGGCGGTATTGCCGAGAACGTAGAAACAAAGGATATAAAGCTTTGCGCGGGCGACGATGCGGTATTTATCGGCGGTATCGCCGGAAGGATAGCTGTAGAGGCAGACGCAGACAGGCTTTGGAAGCAAAGACCGGGAGTATATCAGGGCATTTATAAATCAAAGGCAGTAGGATTTAGCGTAGAGGCAAGCGGTGCTCAGAAGGTCGGAACAAACAATATCTCAATAGGCGGTGTTGCAGGCGAGGTTAATGTCGGTTCGGTCTATGAATGTGAATCCGAGGGCGAGATAAGCGCAACGGGCTATAAAGAGCTTGTTGCAGGCGGTGCTGTCGGAAAGGCACAGGAGGCGTATATCGTTTCAAACAAGGCGTCGGTCGGTATAAGTACCGGTTATGCGCAGACCTATGAGCTGGGCGGCTTTGCCGGATGGATTTTAAATTCCACCGTCCGCTTCAACCAATCAAAATCCGAAAAGAAGATAGATGTTTCCTATGAGGACGCGGCGGCGACCGTCAAAGCGGTATTTGCCGGCGGCTTTACAGGCCGTGCGGACAGCAGGGACGGCTGGACTATCAGCGACAACACCGCAGAGCAGGATGTAAAAGCCATAAGCCTGTTCACGCAAAGCGGTAACGTAAGCGTCGGCGGTTTCGCCGGACAGATCGGCGGAACGGAAGCGGATACAAAGGTATCAAGATGCTATGCTCTGGGAAGTGTTTACGGCGACGGAAAGGCGTATGCGTATGCAGGCGGTTTCGTAGGCGAATTCTTCAAGGGCAGTATAGAATCATCCTTTGCAGCGGGGAATACGGTTACGGCAATTTCCCCGACGGGCGCGTATGCCGGCGGTTTGGCAGGCAGACTCATGAATATTGAAACATATATTACCGACTGCTATGCAGCAGACGGAACTATGTTTGCAAGCGCCGAGGGTGCAAACGCTTATGCAAATGCGTTTTACGGAAACAATATCGGAACCATAACCAATGTCTATGGCAGTGCAAAATCGGTTACTCAGGCACCTATGGGTGCGCAGGTCGTTATGGATAACGATATGATACTTCCCAAGCAGGATAATCCTATTGCAAACGGAGTCAAGCTTGACGGCTTTGATTTTGAAGGCATGACATGGCTTTATAAAGACGGTGTAAACGGCGGACGTCCGGTTCTGGGCGTATTTGAGGACAGCGCGTTTATGCCGGATATGGATTATTTAAGACTTCAGGATCTTAGCTCATTTACCGTTTCAAATGCGGCTGAATTTGCAAATGCGGCAAGGTACTTAAACGACAGGACTATTGCCAAGCTCCTTACGGACGGCAGGGTTATGGTTGACAGTACCGATATTGCCGTCTCAGGTGATGTGAGTCTTTCTGGTATTTTATGGAATCCCGTAAAGGAGCTTATGCCGGGAGAGACGCTTGACGGCAATAATCACACGGTAAGCGGCCTTGAGTTTGACGGCGCACTTGCAAAGAGTTACGGTCTGGTAAATAAGAACAGCGGTATAATAAAGAATCTTACCGTAAGCGGATTTAGCGTTACGGCAGGCGATAACGCTGCGCTTATTGCCGGTGTGAATGCGGGAGAGATCGAAGGCGTTACGGCTTTAGCGGATAACACGCTTACCGGCAGCGGCAATACAGGTGCGGTAACGGGTACAAATGACGGTAAAATAACCGGCGTTGATACCTCCGCATCGGTAAAGGGCGCTTTGGCAGGCGGAGTTGCGGGACTTAACAACGGTGAAATATCCGATGTAAATACAAAAGCAAAGGTATCTGCCGATAAGATAACCGAACAGCAAAATTCGGGCGGCGTTGCGGGTGTAAACGACGGTACGATAAGCGGCGTTACCACATCTGCCGAGGTTTCGGGCTATTATGCGGGCGGAATCACAGGTACGAACGGAAACGTAAAAGCGGGACTTATCAAATCCTCATCATCAAGCGCGACCGTAAACGGCGAATATGCCGCAGGCGGTATTGCCGGGTACAATTTCAAAGGAACTATCGGTGCCGATGATTACGGAAATATCAAATCAGAAGCAAAGGTCAAGTCCGAAAACGGCTATGCGGGCGGTATTGTCGGCATAAACTCCGGCTCGGGCACCGTAACATATTCCGATACGCTTATGAACAGTGAGGTAGAGGGTAAGTATGCCTCAGGCATAACCGGCAGCGGAGCCTATAACGAGGCTACCTGCCGTGACGCAAGATGCCCCGCGCCGAAGGTCGATACGGAGGAAAGGACATTTAAAGACAGCCTTACCGTCCGGCTTATAAACGACGTTGAGGGTACGAGCATATACTATACGCTTGACGGCACCGATCCGACGGCGGAAAGCACGCTGTTTGATTCCGAACACCCGATAGTTATCACCGATACTACCACAGTCAAGGCGTTTGCGCTCAAGGATAATATGTTTGTGAGCGATATAGCCACATTCAAATTCTATAAATCGACCTCGCCCACAGGTGCCGGAGAAAGGATCACCGGCGGTGGTGGCGGCGGTGGCGGCGGCAGAAGTACGGGCGTAAGCTACATACCCGCGCCGACGTTCAGACTCTTTGGTGACAGTAATTCCAAGACCGTCAGCGTCACGCAAAACGGCACATCGGCTTTGGTAGGAGATGTTGGCGATATTTCGGATATGGCGGAGGAAACCGCGCTTACGCTTGACCTTACGGGACTCGGAACGGGAATTGACGGCGTGGACGTACCCAAAAATCTCATAAAGAGTATCTTAGGTACCGATGCGCGCCGGCTTGACATTTCGCTTAAGGATGCAGGCATCGCGCTTGATCGGAAGCTTCTTGAAGTGCTTTCAAATACAGAGGGCGATACTTTGAGCATTACGGTGCTTACAAACGATGCTGCCGTGAGCAGGTTCAGTGAAGAGCAGAAGAAGGCAACCCAAAATATGGATACGGTGATCTATATAAGCGCCTTTATCAAAGACGGTGAAAAGGAGATAACCGATTTTGAAGGCGGAGAGCTTACTCTTTCAGTGCCGTTTGATAACGGCAAGGATCCGGACGCCGTAACGGTTTATTACATACCGTATGACGGAAACCGTCAGCTTGTTGCATATACCTACAGTGACGGTAAGGTAAGCTTTAAGACGGATCACTTGTCCGAGTTTGCCGTTACATGGTGCCCGATGCGCCTGTACACAGACCTTGATACAGCCGCATGGTATCATGACGGTATCCATTATGCAATGGAGAATAATATCATGCAGGGCATGGGCGGCGGATACTTTATGCCTGATAACAACGTAAGCAGAGCGATGTTTGCGCAGATCCTCTACAACATAGAGAATAAGCCGCAATCCTACGGCGACGTAAGCTTTGATGACGTAGCGGAGGGCGTATGGTATTACGACGCTATACGCTGGGCGGCAGCGCAGGGTATAATCGACGGCTATGGCGACGGCAATTTCGGTCCCGAGGATAATCTGAACAGGGAACAGCTTGTTACCGTTATGTACAGATATGCACAGCTTAAGGGTGAAGGCTTTAGCGGAACGCGGATGTTTGATCTGGACTATCCCGACAAAGCCGACATTTCAGACTGGGCTGATGAGGCTATGCATTGGATGGTCGCAAACGGCATCATCTACGGAATAGACGGTAATATAGTACCGAAGGGCAGTGCAAGCCGCGCAATGATCGCAACGGTCGTAATGCGGTTTGATAATCTTATCAAAAGGTAATATAAAAGTGTCCCGATAACGGCTTTTTTGCCGGATCGGGATGCTTTTTTAAAAGCAGATAAAAAATCTGCGGTAAAAGGATAAAAAGACCTTTACCGCAGATTTTTAATATCTTATATTTCTTTTCTGTACGAGCCTAAGAATTTATAGAACAGTGTGTTTTTCCGTATCTTATCAAGCGCAAAATATATATTTGCTTCGTCGATATTCCCGTCGATATCGACGAAAAAAATATATTTGCCAAGCTGTGTTTTAACAGGTCTTGACTCGATTTTCGTCATATTTATTCCTGATTTTGAAAACACCTCTAAGGCGTTATAAAGGCTTCCGGGCGTGTCGTTTATAATAAATGCGATCGAGGATTTGTCGTTATCCGAAACACTGAGCAAAGGATTTTTCTCTATGATAACAAACCTTGTTGAATTGAGTAAATCGTCTCCGCAATCCCCTTCAAGAACGTCAAGACCGTATATCCTCCCGCTTATCGCCGATGCTATACAGGCGATATCACCATTTGACGCCGCGCTTATTTTTGCCGCCTGTGCGGTTGAATCGGCATATTCTATCCTTGCGTCTTTATATTTCGTATTAAGAATTTTTGTACACTGACCTATCGCCTGCGGGTGTGAGGTTATGACCTTCACGTCTTGGGGGCGGGTATTTGGCTTTGCCATGATGTTTTGCGATATCTTTAATATATGCTCGCCCGTTATATAAAGCTTTGCATCGAATGCAAGCATATCAAGCGTAGTGTTTACGGCGCCTTCAATGGAGTTTTCGATTGGTACGACACCGCGCTTTGCATCCCCTGTATCGACAGCCTTTATTACAGCGCCTATTGTGTTATATTCGCATAATTTTTCGTTTTTTTTCGCACATTCCATTGCCGCCTGATGGGAAAATGTGCCTTTTGGGCCTAAATATGCTATCATAATAATATCCTGCCTACCGCAACAGCTATTTTGTCAAGCTCCTTCATAAGCGCGTCAAACTTTTCGGGCTTTAATGACTGCGGCCCGTCCGACGCCGCCTTTTCAGGGCAGTTGTGTACCTCTATCATAAGTCCGTCCGCACCTGCGGCAACGGCGCCCTTTGCCACCGCCGCAACATATTTGTATGTGCCTGTGGCGTGTGAGGGATCGGCGATGATCGGCAAATGCGACAGCTCCTTTGATACGGGTATTGCGCTTATATCAAAGGTATTTCTTGTTGCCGTTTCGTATGTGCGTATTCCACGCTCGCAGAGAATAACGTTTTCGTTGCCCTCGGACATTATATATTCGGCTGCCATAAGCCATTCCTCCATGGTACTTGCAAGACCGCGCTTTAAAAGTATCGGCTTGCCGCATTTTCCCACCTCTAAAAGAAGCTGGAAATTCTGCATATTTCTTGCGCCTATCTGAATGATATCCGAATATTTTGCCACCAGCTCAACGTCTCTTGTATCGACGACCTCAGTACAGATGGGCATATTACATTCCTTGCCGCTGTTATACATGATTTCAAGTCCCTCGCTTGCAAGTCCCTGGAATGAATAGGGGGATGAACGCGGCTTGAATGCGCCGCCTCTTAAAATGTTTGCGCCCGAAGCCTTTACAGACCGCGCGATCTCGGAAAATTGCTCCTGCGATTCAATGGCGCACGGACCTGCAAATACCGCAAGCGCCTTGCCGCCTACCTTGACTCCGCAGCCTACGTCTATCACGCTTTGTTCACGCTGAAGCTCCTTTGAGGCAAGCTTGTACGGCTTCATTATCGGCACGACGTTATCAACGCCGCTAAGCATCAGTATCTGATTCATACTGAGCAGACGCTTGTCGCCTATAGCACCGATTACCGTTTTCTTTTCACCGTGTATGGGGTGAGTCATAAACCCGTAATCTTCAAGAATTTTCTCGACAGCGGCAATGTCTCTTGCGGATGCGCTGTCCTTCATAATAATAATCAATTCAGTTCACTTCCTGCATATAGAATGATGCAACTTTAAACATATTTGCAAAAACTATAGTAAATTATATCAGAAGATACAGTTTTTTTCAATATGTAAGTATTAAAAATATAAGAATTATATAAAAATACAAAATTGCTTGAATTTTTATACAGATAAGTGTATAATGTAGATGAATTTATTTGAAAGGAAATATAAGACAATGTCTGATATTTTGGATAGACGCATAGGCGAGGAATGTGGAGTTTTTGCGATATACGATCCTAATGGCGACGCCGCAAGAACTACATATTACGGCTTGTATGCACTTCAGCACAGAGGTCAGGAAAGCTGCGGCATTGCGGTGAATAATAACCGCGACATAACCTACTATAAGGACATGGGGCTTGTAAGCGATGTGTTTGACGAAGAGATTTTAAATAAGCTCGGCGGTACTATGGCTGTAGGTCATGTAAGGTATTCAACAACGGGCGAGAGCCTCAGAGAAAATACACAGCCGCTTGTTTTAAGATATGTAAAGGGCAATATTGCGCTTGCGCATAACGGAAACCTTGTAAACAAGGATGAATTGTGCGCTGATTTGTCAAGAACGGGCGCAATTTTCCAGACCACCACGGATACTGAAATGATTGCCTATGCAATAGCAAAGAACAGGCTCAATACCGGCAGCATTGAAGCTGCGGTCGCGCAAACTGTCGAACAGTTAAGCGGCGCGTTTTCACTTATTGTCATGTCACCGCAGAAGCTTATCGCCGCCCGTGATCCCTGGGGCTTCAGACCTCTTTCGATGGGCAGAAAGGGCGACGCGATAGTATTTGCCTCGGAGACCTGCGCGTTTGATACGATAGGCGCGGAATTCGAGCGTGATTTAAAGCCTGGAGAGATAGTTGTCGTAAAGGACGGCAAGGTCAGCGTAATTGATAAGTATGTAAAGACCAAGCCGCATTCAACCTGTATATTTGAATATCTGTACTTTGCAAGACCCGACAGTATTATCGAAGGTCAGTCGGTACATGATTCGAGAATGCTTGCGGGTAAATTCCTTGCCCAAAGCTTCCCCGTAGAAGCCGATGTGGTTATCGGCGTTCCCGACAGCGGTTTGTCGGCGGCTATGGGATATGCGCTTGAATCGGGCATCCCGTACGGTACGGGCTTTATAAAGAATAAATATATCGGCAGATCGTTTATACAGCCGTCACAGGCTCTTCGTGAAAATGCGGTCATGATAAAGCTCAATGTTTTAAGAAGCACCGTAAAAGGAAAAAGAGTCATTATGGTTGACGACTCCGTAGTAAGAGGCACTACCTCAAAGCGTATCGTTTCGCTTTTGAGAAAAAGCGGCGCTACGGAGGTACACGTTATGTCGTCGGCACCGCCGTTTTTGTGGCCGTGCTATTTCGGTACAGACGTTCCGTCAAGGGATCAGCTTATCGCCTGCAGGTACGATATGAAGGGGATATGCGATTATATCGGAGCGGACTCGATAGGCTTTTTGGGAATCGAAAAATTAAAAGACATAATCCCGGACGCAAAGGAAACGGGCTTTTGTCAGGGCTGTTTCACAGGCGAATATCCCGTTGATGTAAGCGATAAACAGCCCTCGGAATGTAAGTGATATTTAATAGCTTTACGGAGGAATGGAAAATTATGCTTTTGTTTTATGTTCGACACGGTGATCCTGTTTATTATCCCGATTCACTTACGCCGTTGGGCGAAAGACAGGCGGAGGCGGTATCAAAGCGCCTTGCTGTTTACGGGCTTGACGAGATATACGCATCTACATCTGAGCGGGCACAGCTTACCGCAAAGCCTACAGCGGAGGTATTGAAAAAGGAGATCAAGCTGCTTGATTTCTGTAACGAGATACACACATGGTTTGAATTTTCGTTTGATGACGGTCAGGGGCGAAGCTGGATATTCCAAAAGCCCAAATACAGGCGGCTTCTTGCAAGCCGTGAGATCGCCTCACTTGGCGATGAGTGGTATGATTATCCGGAATTCAAACAGTATCCTTTCAAGGACGGGGTTATGCGTGTAAACCGTGAAACGGACGCATTTATGCGCACGCTCGGCTATGAGCATAACAGGGAAAAAAAGGAATATACCGTTTTGGAGCCGAATGATAAGAGGATAGCCCTGTTTGCACATCAGGGGTTTGGGATATGCTTTTTATCAAGCATACTCGATATCCCTTATCCAATGATCTCAAACCATTTTGATATGTGCCATACGGGTATTACGGTGATTGAATTTAAAGATGAGGACGGCGTGGCAATACCGACACTCCTTACGCTTTCAAACGATTCGCACATCTTCCGTGAAGGCTTGCCATTAAAATACAATAATTCGATAAACTTTTAAACGGCTAAAAAGGAGCTTATCCCGCATTTTTCGGACAGCTCCTTTTTTGCTGACTTATTTTATTTTACTGTAATCTCTTAAAGCCCAATATGCTATGCATCTGTAGTCGTTTATCGCTTTTGTTCCTTCCTCTGAGGGTGAGGCGGTATTTTGACCGTTTTCTATATAGAAATAATCGGACATATGCGATATTTTTTTCTCTATATTCTCTATCGACTTAAAATAGGGCGAGGGTGAGAGACCTGTATATTTCATCATCTCAACAGCCAAAAAGCTTGATGATATATGCTCAATGTTTTTGCATACATTATCGCCCTTTAACTCCCTCAACGCCTTGTTTCCGTGTATTATATACGGAGTTGAATACCTGTTCTCAAGAGCATAGGGAGAATCGGAGGTAACGTCAAGTCCGAGCGCGGTAAGATATTTCCCGTCGGCGTCAAAGTAGGGTAAGTGGTCGCCGAAAAATACGACTACCGCAGGCGTTTTGTCGTCTTCGATGCTGTCACACACCTTTCCCAAAAGCGCGTCGGCGTCATAAAGACCGTTTGCGTAGTTTGAAAGTATGTTATAGCCGTGTTCATCAATATTACCTACCGATTTTATGCGCTTTATAAGAGGCTCTTTATCGGGGTAGGGACCGTGATTTTGTATGGTCACGGTAAAGCTCATAAATCCGTCGCTTGTGTTTTCCGACAGATAATCGTTATAGTTTTTTATTATTTTATCAGCCGTATATGCGTCGCTTATGTAATAATTTATTTTATCGCCGGCGGTGTATTCAATATCGTCTTCAAATTCGGTCTTTTTAAAGCCCAAACGCGGATAAACCGCCTTTCTTGAATAAAACCACGCCGAGCCCGGGTGAAATGCCGAGGTCTGATAGCCCATATCGTCAAGCATTCGCACAAGTCCGTAGGTTTTTGTATTGACATGGGTTTTGTATACCACAGGCATTGCCGAATCTATCTGCGATATGTTAAGCCCCGTAAGAAACTCAAATTCCGTAGACGCTGTGCTTCCCGCATAGCCCGGCACCAATATATGCCCCCAAAGACTTTCGTCCTTTAATCTGTCAAAATTCGGTGTGGGATTCATGTTCTCAAAAAATTCTATATTGGGAGCCGCCTCCATATCAAAAAACGCCTCGCTCATGATCGCGATAATATTTACCTTTTTATCCGGCACCGTTACCGCATCGGGGCTGTCGCCCATAAGCCGTTTTATTACGTCGCCGCTGTACGTATCGGGCTTTTTATAGGAATATGCAGAGGCATGGGATAAAAAGGTATATATAAATCCCTTATGAGTACTCATACTTATATCGTTAAACTGCCCTCCGAAGGACGGCAGAGAGGAATACACCTTCTTGCTGTCGTAAAACGCGAAATAACTGCCTGAAGCTATTGCAGCGGTCACGATCAACAGTATAAGCCTTGATAAAAATGAGGTTTTCGCCGTTTTTATGTATTTTTTGGCATAAATTATAAGCAATATGCTAATTATTGTCAAAGCGATCAGCACAAACGGAACGGGGAATTTATATCCGCCCATAATGCCCTTTGCCTCATTAAAAAGTGAAAAGTCGTGTATGCTCAGAGTTTCAGCTCTGAAATAGACTTTATAAAAGTTTATCACAAGCAGGATATCCATAACAACCGCCGTAACCGAAAACGCTGTCCATACTCTGTCTGTGATACAGTATATAAACGCCATAACCAAAAATAAGGGCAGGGCATTTAAAAACAGCAGAAGCGGGAACACTATGTATGAAAATCCGCCCCAACCGTATTGGGACAGCTGTGCAAGCGACTGCAAAAATACGCATATACCCGATAACAGTATCATAACAAGCGCCGATTGAGGGGTATTTGCGCAATTAAAGCTGTATTTGAATTGTCCGATTTTATTTTTCATATTGATTATTCTCCCATTATGGAGTATATTATACAATAACAGATAAATTTTATCAATAACAAATTCGCAATACGGGAGGTGATAGGGTATGGTATTTGAATTTGACCGGGACGAATGTATGAGTATTGCCAAAAACAGAATAAAGGAAATGTCGGGAGAAAGCGAGCGTGTTTTTGACAGGTGTATGGAGGTTTGGGAAAAAATAAAGGATCAGGTTCGTATCCGTGCCGTTATCACAGATGAATGCGGTGTAAATGAGGACACTATAGAATTTAACGGTGTGAGCATAAAATGTCCGGTACTTTTGAAGTTTGGGGATATTTTCAAGATATATGCGTATGCTCTTACGGTGGACGATATCGAATATGAGGGAAGCGCGTTTTTAAAAACCGTATGCGATATGTGGGGAACGGCGCTTTGCGACGCGGGGTGTGAGCTGTTAAAGGATAAAATAGAGAGCATAAACAAGGGCTCGAGGGCATCGGAGCCGGTAGGCCCCGGCTTTTACGGAATCGATGCGGGAGTGATACCCGATATTTTTAACGGTCTTAACGCCGGTAAAATAGGAATAAGCCTTGAAAACGGCTTTTTGAAGCCGCAAAAAAGCTCGATAGGATTTTTTATACTGTCGGATGCTGTAAAAGCGGTAGATGTATCGGATTGTAAAAGCTGCAGCGGCGATACAAACTGCATATACTGTAAAAATTATAAAAAAGCGGCAAATATAGTATTTGTAAACGAAAATAAGAAAATCACCGTTCCATACGGGACAAAAATATCCGACGCGATAGCTATGGCGGGGCTTGGTCTGATAAAGCCGTGCGGCGGCAGGGGTATTTGCAAAAAATGTACGGTAGAGATAAGTCATAACGGCAAAAGCGAAAAGGTGCTTGCCTGCAGCAGTCGAATATACGGCGATACGGATATTATCCTGCCGGAAAGGTACAATAAAATCAATATTTCACATATTATGAAAAAACGCGGTACGGTTTACGGTATGGCAGTGGATATAGGCACTACCTCGGTATGCATGAGCATTTTATGCGATAATGATGAGATTTTCAGCGCAGATACCGTGAATCCTCAAACCGTTCATTCCTCCGACGTGATAGGCAGGATAGAATTTGCAAGGGAGAATACCGGCATTTTGCATAACGAGATAACCGCCTGCATAAATAAAATGATAGCTTTGGCAAAGAGCGAGCTTGGTATTGACGGTATACGTAACGCCGTTATAACGGGCAATACCGTTATGCTTTACCTTTTGCAGAATGAAAATCCAAAGTCCTTGGGGGCATATCCGTATGAGGCGGCTTTAAAAGGCGCAAGAACTCTAAAAGGCTCGGATATCGGCATAGATATAAGCGGTACGGTATATATACCGCCAAACATTTCAGCCTTTGTCGGCGCAGATGCCGTGTGCGGCATAGCGTCTGCGGGGCTTTGGGAGCATGAAGGTGAACTGCTTATTGACATAGGCACAAACGCCGAAATGGCTGTGTTTAAAGGCGGCAGACTCTACACCGCCTCTGCTGCCGCAGGACCTGCGTTTGAAGGGGGAAATATCACCTTCGGTATGGGCGCATATGGAGGCGCCGTTTCAAGGCTTGATATAATAAACTCAGTACTCTCGATAACAACTGTGGGCGCGGATGAGGTAAAGGGCATATGCGCAACGGGGCTTGTTGATGCGGTATCGGCGCTTTTGGAGCAGGGCATCATATCGGGTGACGGAAGCTTTGCCAAAAAGGAAGAATGTATGTCAAGGCTCAGAACGAGGCTTTGTGAATACGGCGGCGAGACGGCGTTTATGCTTTCGGGGAATGTGTATCTTACGCAGTCCGATATCCGTGCCGTTCAGATGGCAAAAAGTGCGGTGAGATCGGGCATAGAGCTGATGGCGGACGGCGCTGAAAAAATCATAATTTCGGGCGCATTCGGGAAAAATGTAAGGGTGGAAAGTCTTGTAAATATCGGAATGCTGCCCAAGCGCTTTTTGCAAAATATCAAAATAATGGGCAATACTGCCATTGAGGGTGCAAAAATGCTTTATAATGATACAGACCTAAGGCAAAAGCTTGACATGACGGTAAGTAACTGTGAAAATATTTCGTTTGCGGACAGTCCCGAATTTAAGAAATTGTTTGTAAAGTATATGGATTTTGAGGAGATATGATATGAAAAGGATTCTTGTTTGTTTTTTTGCAATGCTTATGCTCAGCGCCTGTACAAAAAATGTGTCAGATGACGGATATATAAGCTATCTCAGGTCAAACGGCGCGCCCGATGAGGAAATACAGAAGCTTATAGAATATGAAAGGCATAATAAGTATCTGCCAAAGGGCGGGTATGTAGACGTGACGAGAAGAACGGTCGCGGACGTGGCAAATGATATGGGAATAAGCCTTGAGGAATACATATCCGAATATGAGCTGCCCAAAGGTTTGCCTGCGCTTGTCAGTGAAACGGAGGCAAATTATACCGTACCCGTATCAAAAATGGCGGAGATCTGCGGTATGGACTATGCGGAGCTGAAAAATATGTATAATTTTCCCGACAGTATCAGGGAGGATATGCCTTGGGGCTATGCCATAGGCGAGGTGACGGTTTTGGACGTTGCGGGCAGCAGCGACGCGGTCGCAAAATTAAAAAAGCAGTATGAGCTTCCCGATGCGGTTGGGGATGATACGCTTTGGAAAGAGGTGCGGGAGACGGTCGATGCGAAAAAACAGCAAAACCGTGAAAAAACGCCCGAGCCTGCGGACAGATGAGCGCATTATGCGCTGTGCATCAGTTCATTTGCGGCGCATAATATTATTTTTGCATTATCCCAAAATACATCGTCTATCATATTTTCCGGCAGGGGATTTTTACCCCTGCCCATTTCAACTGTAAATCCGGGCTTTTTAAATTCCTTTACAAACCAGTCCTTACAGCCTCCGTAGGAGGCCGTGCCGCAGGGGAGAGCCAAATCATAGCCGCTTATATCGGCAAGCTTTTTTGCAACGGGCAGTGAAATCATATCATCCGGCTCCATAAAGCCGTAGTATATTTCCCCGCCCTGTGAGTGAAAAGCTATCAGCATATCAATACCGCTTTTTTGTATAAAGCCGGTCACAGCCCTTGTTTCGGGCTCGGATCCGGGATGTTTGCCGCCATACTTGGTAGGTGAGGGATATGGGACGGTCATTTTCCAGTCTGCGTCAAAGTTATGGTTTATATCAACGCCCCGTGCGTTTGCCTGCCACACATGCGAAAATTCGTGTATGCCGGCAGTTTCTGTAAGCCTTCTGTGATACGGGTTGTTTATATCAAGCCCGTTTACGGCAATATCCACGCCGTCGGGATTTACCATCGGAACGATAAACATTGTAACGGCATTATATATAGAATCTGTGTCAAAACCGAAAAAGTCGCTCCCGTTTGACGACAGGCGGATATAGCGGTCAATAAACCGCATCAGAAAAAGCGAGGTCAGGTATTCAAGCCCATGATATGCCCCGCCTATAAAAAGCCGTTTTTTGCCGTTCCCCGTCTTTATGCAGTATATATCCTTTCCCATAACGCTTTTGCCTATCGAAAATATATCCGTCATATCGTATTTTTCGTTGAGCTTTTCTATATCACGGCACAAAGCGGCATAATCATATCCCATACAAACACCCCGTCATTAATGTATAAATTACAGACTTTTTATAAATATTGTATTGACTAAACCCGTAGTTTATGTGTTATAATTATCGAAAAAGTAAGGATATGGATATATGGAAAAATATAACAAGCTTTTGGAATACATAAAGAATTTACACAGTGTTGCTGTCGCATTTTCGGGCGGTGTCGATTCGGCGTTTTTGTTAAAGGCCGCAAAAGAGGCTGTGGGGGATAGAGTGCTTGCCGTAACGGTAAGCTCGTGTCTTATGCCAAAGCGTGAAATCAAAGAAGCAAAGGAATTTTGCAAAACGCAGGGGATAGAGCAGATAATTTGCGATATAGATCCGTTTTTGGCGGACGGTTTTTCTGCCAACCCCAAAAACAGGTGCTATATCTGTAAAAAGAATATCCTGACAAATATAAAGAGAGTTGCAGGTGAGCATGGCATATATGAAATAATGGAAGGCTCCAACCTTGACGATACGGGCGATTACCGCCCCGGTATGCAGGCGGTATGCGAGCTCACAGTAAGAAGCCCCTTAAAGGAGCTGGGCTTTACAAAAGCCGATATCCGAAATATGTCAAAAAAGCTCGGCTTGCCGACGTGGGAAAAACCGTCGCTTGCCTGTCTGGCATCAAGAATACCCTACGGAGATGCAATAACACGCCAAAAACTTGAAATGATTGAAAGTGCCGAAAATATACTGTATTCAATGGGCTTTTGTAAGCTTCGTGTGCGTCTGCACGGTAAGATCGCAAGGATAGAAGTGCCGGAAAGTAGCTTTGATAAGGTGATAGAAAAAAGAAATGATATAATAAATGAATTTAAAAAATCGGGTTTTTTGTATGTAACGCTCGATATAGAGGGTTACAGAACGGGAAGCATGAATGTGTGAGGGCTGTGATAAAATGCGCAGACCGCATAAAGCGTAAAAAAAGCCGCTATTGCGGCATTTTAAGAAATATAAAATATAATCAAATTTGATGTAAAAATCCACCGGTGAGGCGGATTTTTATGTTTAAATGCTTTATGCTGCGAACAAACTCCGCCGCTCGGCGTACCGTTGTACGCCTTTAGGTAACTGCGCAAAAGCCTGCTTACTCAGGCTTTTGCGCACTCAGTCTGTACGCTCTGCGCTGTTTTCTCTTCGCCCTTTGCTTTTTTGTCACTGTTTTGATTTCTGCGTTACCGAGGTACCGTCAACGGAGGTTCTTGTCGTACTGCCGGGCGCTTGCGTTGCTAAGATCGCGCCGCCTGCTGACGTTTTTGACGAGCTGCTCCCGTCATCGTCGCCGCTGTCATAATTCTCATCGTCCGACATATAATCCTCGTCATCATCGGTCAGATACTCGTCCTCGTCGGTTATTTCGGTAGAGGACGATGAATGTGAGCCGCCTGTGGGATTATAGTCGATCTCATCAAGGCGCTTGAAGGTATAGCCTCTTGACATAAGGTATTCTATAACCGACGGGAGCGCCTCTGCCGTTGCCTTTTTTGCCGATGCGTCATGCATAAGCACGACTGTTGAATAATCGGTATCTATATTGCTCTGAAGATAACCCAAAAGCTCCTCTGCGTTCTTTGTTTTACCCTCTGCGTCGCCTGTGAGCGAATTCCAGTCTATGTAGTAATAGCCGGCGTTTGCCAAGGTCTTTTTATATATCTGCTTTTCCTCGGCGTGATCGCCCGCATTATAGCTGCCGCCGGGGAATCTGAACTGCTTTAATTTCGGTTCCTCTCCGCATACCGCGGTGATCGCTTCCTCGGTTTTCTGAACTTCATTGATAAATGACGATTCCGTTGCATATAAATTATCATAGTTATGGCTGTTTGAGTGATTTGCTATAAGGTGTCCCTCTTCAAACACGCGGCGCGCCATATCGGGGTTTGACCTTATTATGGAGCCAACCTCGAAGAAGGTAGCCTTGACGTTATATCTTCTAAGGGTATCGAGAATACTTGCCGTGACCTCTGAGGACGGACCGTCGTCAAAAGTAAGATAGCAGGATTTTTCGCCGCCGTTTTCATCGGCTTTTTCTATGATTTTAAGTAAATCGTTCTCAACATCGGGCATAGGTATTCCGCTTACGCCGGAGGGTTCCTGCGTGGGTATGGCGGATTCTGCCGGCACAGGCGACACCTCGACCGTGTCAGGATCGTTATCAGGTTTACTTGAAAGCCTGTGAATACACGATGAGATCGCAAGTATGATAAGTACGATTATAGCTATAAAGCAAATAAGCAGGAATGCAGCTCTGTTCCTTTTTCTGCGTCGTATTGCCCGTCTGCGGCGTTCAGCCTGTCTTGCCGCAAGGCTTCTTGGCAAGTCGCTCATTGTAAAAACCCCCATTTTTGACAAAAATCTGAATATACATTGATTATATACCAAAAATCAAAAAAATTCAACAAAAATTTATAGAAATTTGGAGGAAATAATTTATGAAAGCAAAATTAAGCGTAATACTTGCACTTTGCCTGTTTTTGGGCGGCTGTTACAGCGTGCCGACATACGATCCGGCAGAATACACATCTTATGAAGAGCTTGATACAGTACCTAAAAATTGGGGGCTTGTAAAGAAAAAGGGCACATCGCCCGAGGTCGATGCGTCACAGGCGGCAATGCTTTGCGCGTATGACGGATATTATATGGACACATCGGGGAAAAAGGTGCTATATCTTACCTTTGATGAGGGCTATGAAAACGGTTACACCGCAAAGATACTTGACGTGCTTGCCGTAAACAAGGTACCCGCCGCATTTTTTGTGACAGGTCCGTATCTTGAAAAGCAAACGGAGCTTATATGCCGTATGAGGGACGAGGGACACATAATCGGAAATCATACCGTAAACCATATAAATATGGCTGTATCCGGTACGGACACGGTAAAAACCGAGCTGTCGGAGCTTGGGGATATGTGTGAGGAACTATACGGAGTAACAATGGAGTATGTGCGCCCGCCCGAGGGTGCGTTTTGTGAAAGATCGCTTGCCATATCGAGGGATATGGGCTATAAAACCGTACTATGGAGCTTTGCATACCGTGATTGGGATATAAATGCCCAGCAGGGCGCACAATATGCATATCAGAGCGTTATACCGTATCTCCATGACGGTGCGGTTATACTTTTGCACGCAGTTTCATCTGATAACGCCGAGGCGCTTGACGATATAATAAAATATGCAAAAAAAGAAGGCTACCGTTTCGCAAGCCTCAATGAGTTGGGATAATATGTGTAATGTAGGGGAGGATATTATCCTCCCGCATTTTAATATGCCATTGTTACGGTGCTGTTGCCCCACTGTAGGGACAGGAGTCCCCTCTGTCCGAGAAATGAGGGGGGGGGAAAAAACAAAATCTCCGCAATCCACTACTGTGGATTTTTGTCCGTATCCGAGGGCGGTGCGTCGTAAAACATATCATACGGTCTGTCCTCGTCCTCATCGCCGTATTCTTTTGTCATGGTATTTACTATATCCTTATAAATATCAACGTAGTGCTTTTTGAATTTAAGCTGCATTTTTTCGGCTTCTTCACGGTTTCCGGCATACAGATTAAGGCCCAAAAGCTGAAGCTTGTCGTCGTCATAGAGCTTGCACTCAACAAAATATTCCTTTTTTGAAATGGGTGTGATTTTCGCCTGGACGGCGTGCGCGCGGCGTTTGTCTATAAATAACTGCTTTATTGACTCCTTTATAGGCTCCTGAATATACACGGGCACATCCTTCATAAAGAAATCGTAGAGGTTTTTGCCCTTTTCGGTGATATCAAAGAGCTGCGTTTTAACTCCGATCATGCGTGTTTCTATATGGTCTGTTTTTTTCAGATTGTCAAGCGCAACCTGAAAATCAATATAGTTTATATTTGCATTATCCATAATAACCGTCACGAGATCGGGATATTGAAGACTCTCATCCGATATGTAGAGCGTATATAAAATTATGAACTGTATCACTACGGGATCGTCAATTTCACGGGTATAAATCAATTTCAAAAACTCCTTAAAATATATTTGTAATAAGTATAGCACAAAACATAAAAAAATGGTATAATATTTTTGAAAAAATTGCGGAGGAAATAAAAAATGCCGAAAAAGCTTACAAAGGAAGAGGAAACAGCACGTGTTTTGAAAATGTACGGGCGTGAAAATGAACTGAAGGAACAGGGTATCAAATATATAGCGGGAGTTGACGAGGCGGGCAGAGGTCCGCTTGCGGGTGCGGTATATGCCGCCGCAGTTATCCTGCGTGAAAATGATATCATAGAAGGGCTTAACGATTCAAAGAAGCTCAGTAAAAAGCGGCGTGAGGAGCTTTTTGATATAATTTGTCAAAGAGCCCTGGCGTACTCTGTATTTGAGGTTGACGAAAAGAGGATAGATAAGATAAATATTTTAAATGCGACCTTTGAGGCTATGAACGGTGCGGTTAAGGGCTTGAAAATAAAGCCCGGATATGTCCTCATTGACGGAAACAGGATAAAGGGAATGGATATAGCGCACGAAACAATAGTAAAGGGCGATGCAAAGAGCGCGTCTGTTGCAGCGGCGTCGATACTTGCGAAGGTATCGAGGGACAGGTATATGGAACAGATGTCAAGGCTATATCCCGGATACGGGTTTGAGGCGCACAGCGGCTACGGGACAAAGGCGCATATCGAGGCGATAAAAAAATACGGCGTATGCCCGATACACAGGCATAGCTTTTTAACAAAAATTCTGGGAGAGTAGCGGTATGACAACAAAGGAAATAGGCGATTTCGGAGAAACGGCGGCGTGTGAGTATCTTGAAGAAAACGGCTTTGAAATTTTAAGACGTAACTATAAAACCAAACCCGGCGAGGTCGATATAATCGCCAAAGACGGAGATTATACGGTATTTATCGAGGTAAAAACCCGCAGGAGCAATAAATTCGCAAACCCGTCCGAATATGTGGACGCAAGAAAAATGCAGCATATAAAAAATGCGGCGCTTTTGTATGTGGGAAGCTCGGATATGCCGGTACGTTTTGACGTTATTGAGGTGTATTATGAAAATGCGGGCGGTAGCTTTAAGCTTAAATCATTGAACCATATAAAGGAGGCTTTTTGAGTGAAATACAGTGTATTTGATGCACATTGCGACACTCTTTGTAAAATACTTGACGGCGGAGCGGATTTTTTGTCCGGAACCTGTGAAACGGGTGCTGACAGAATGAGCGGATATGCTAGCTATACACAGGTTATGGCATGTTTTGTTGCGCCCAAATACTATAAAACGGCAAAGGGAAGAACACTGTCTTTGATAAATACATATCACAGGATAACCGACAATTTAAGCGCGCCAAACATAAAAACGATACTGAGTATAGAAGGCGGCGAAGGAATAGAGGATTTAAAAACGCTTGATGAATTTTGCTCTATGGGCGTAAAGATGATTGCCCTTACCTGGAACAATACAAACGCCCTTGCGGGAGGGGCGCATGAGACGGACAGGGGCATAGGTCTGTCGGATTTTGGAAAAGCGGTGATAAGCCGCATGAATGAACATTCGGTATTTGCAGACGTATCGCATTTAAACGACAGATCGTTTTATGATGTGCTTGAACATACGAAGCTGCCCGTTATTGCATCGCATTCGTGTTCAAGGAAAATATGCAGCCACCCGCGCAACATAACCGACGATATGTTTAAGCGTATCGTAAATACTGGCGGCTGTGTGGGTATAAATCTGTATCCTATGTTCCTTACAAGGTCGCATAATGCTGTGATCGACGATGCAGTGCGGCATATCGAGCATTTTATGGGACTGGGCGGTGAAGATTCGGTCGGTATCGGCTCCGATTTTGACGGAGTGAACGGACACCTGCCGAGCGGCATATCCGGCTGTCAGGATCTGTATAAGATTTTTGACCGGCTTTTGCAGCTTAACTACAGCGATTTGCAGGTCGAAAAGATAAGCCACGGAAATTTTCGGCGAATATTTGAAAAAGTTTACATAAACAGTTGACAATAACGAAATTATAATGTATAATATTACAAGCGTGTTACAAATAGATTACAGAACGGAGAGGTAGACCGATGCCGAGATTTTTTGTTCCGACGGATAATATAACGGATAGCAAAATATATATAGACAGTGAGGATGTTCGGCACATTTCAAAGGTTTTGAGAATGAGCGAGGGCGACAAAGTCACCGTATGCGACGGCAGGGGCTATGACTATGAGGCAACGATTGAAAAAATCGGCAAAAGCGAGATAGTTTGTAATATTGACAAAAGATCCGAGAGCCGGACCGAGCCGCCCGTAAGGATTACCTTGTACCAGGGTATTCCGAAGGGCGCGAAAATGGAGTATATAATCCAGAAGACAACGGAGCTTGGTATTTGCGATATCGTGCCTGTGGAGATGAAAAGGTGCGTATCGAAATTCGGCGATGAAAAGTCGGGCAAAAATAAGCTGGACAGGTGGAATAAAATAGCAGCAGAGGCGGCGAAGCAGTCGCAAAGAGGTATCATACCGTCGGTGCATGAGCCTGTGAGTATGGATGAGGCGATAGAAGGGCTTAAGGTAAACGATCTGTATTTTGCCCCGTATGAATGTGAGGAAAAGAACAGCTTAAAGGGCGTTATAACGGCGAAGGACGGAATAAAAACC
>CACZPW010000067.1 GCA_902783115.1 uncultured Ruminococcus sp.
CAAGCGTTGCACCGACAAACGCCGTCACGGCATAGCTTATCTGTGACATGGCATTCATGGCAGGACCCATTATACCGCCAAAAAAATTCGCCTTTACCTGAACATGGCGAAGCTTTTCGTTATAGTCCTTAAAATCCGCCTTTGCCTCTTCCTCATGGTTGAATACCTTGACTACCTTCTGTCCGGTTATCGTTTCCTCGATATATCCGTTCACCGCACCCAACGCCGCTTGCTGCATACCGAAATATGCACGTGTTTTTTTCGTTATCTTACCTGCAACAAAGGCTATAAGCGGAGTCAATATCACGGTAACAAGCGTAAGCAGTGGATTTGTCATAAACATCAGCACTAGTGTTCCCGCAAGCGTCAAAATCCCCGAAAACATTTGCAGTATCGTGGAATCAAACATCTGCCCGATATTGTCGACATCGTTTGTAAAGCGGCTCATTATATCGCCCGCACTGTTTGTGTCGTAGTATTTTACGCTAAGATCCTGAAGCTTTAAAAACAGCTCGTCCCTTATGCGCTTTAAGGTGTTCTGCGAAACCTTTATGATAGTCCGCTGCTGAATGAAGCTTGCGATAACACCTGTAATATATACAAGCCCCATAAGCAAAAGCGACGTTAAAAGTCCGCTTATCTTTGCCTCAGCCGTAACGCCGTCATCACCGAGAAGGTTTATGATCGGTCTTAACATATATGTACCGCCAAGATTTGCGCCTGCGCTTATGATAACGCAGAATATGGCAAGGAATACCTTGTATTTGTCCTCGCCTATGTATTTTAATAGCCTTATAACGGAGCCCTTTATGTCCTTGGGCTTGGATTTTTTCCCAAACCTCGCCATTCTGTCTCCTCGGCCTACCTGCGGAGGCATATCACGACACCTCCTTTTCTCTGTCCGTCTGCGAATAGTATATCTCACGGTACTCGTCATTATCCTTTAAAAGCTCATTATGAGTACCCTCGCCGACGATCCTGCCGTCCTTTAAGACAAGTATCTTATCCGCGTCTATGATCGACGATATACGCTGCGCGATTATTATTTTCGTTGTATCCTTCAATGCCGTTTTAAAGGCTTTTCTTATATTTGCCTCGGTTGCGGTATCGACTGCGGAGGTGGAATCGTCGAGAATAAGAATCTTCGGATTCTTTAAAAGCGCCCTTGCGATACAAAGCCTCTGCTTCTGACCTCCCGATACGTTTACTCCGCCCTGACCAAGCTCCATATTATACCCGTCGCCAAAGCCGGTTATAAATCCGTCCGCCTGCGCATATTCCGCATTTTCACGGATCATATCCATGCTTGCGTTCTTATTTCCCCAGCGCAGATTTTTCTCGATACTGCCCGAAAACAGGACGTTTTTCTGCAATACCATACCCACGCCCTCTCTGAGATTATACAGGCTGTAATCACGGACGTTTACGCCGTCTATGAGTATTTCACCCTTATCTGCGTCATAAAGCCTCGGTATAAGCTGAACAAGCGATGTTTTTCCCGCGCCCGTAGAGCCGACGATACCCAAGGTCTTGCCGCCCTCTATGCTGAAGGTGATATCCTCCAATATCGAGGTTTTTAACTTTTTGTAGTATTTGAAATATACGTTTTTAAACTCGATATCGCCCCTTGTAACGGTCTTGTCGGGATATTTTGCGTCCGTATCGGTAAGATCGGGCTCGGTATTTATGACCTCGCTTATCCTGCGTATGGACGCAATGGCACGGGTTGAGGCAATGATCATCATTGATACCATCATAAGTGAGCTCAGAATTTGCGTCGTGTACTGAACAATAGCGGATAATGAGCCTACAAGCATTTCATTTCCCGCAACCAGATTTCCGCCCCGCCAAAGCACGACTATAGTTGTTATATTCATCGCAAGCGTCATGACCGGCATCGTGCATACCACAAGCTTCATTGCCGATAATGTTCTGTCCCTTAACCGGGAGCTTGCGGCGTTGAATTTTTCCACTTCAAAGCTGCGGCGCACAAACGATTTTATAACTCTTACGTTCGTTATGTTTTCCTGGGTTTTTGAGTTTAAGTTATCAATGCTTTTTTGCATATAGTCAAACCTCGGCAGCGCCATACGCATTATAATGAATATCGCAAGCGCAAGCAGGGGTATCATAATAAGCATTACCGACGCAAGGCGGGCGTTTATGGAAAACGCCATTATTACGCCGCCTACGAGCATTGCCGGGGAACGTACCGCCATAATAAGCCCCATTCGGGTAATGTTCATTACCTGTGTTACGTCGTTTGTAAGTCTTGTTACAAGCGAGCCTGTTGAAAATTCGTCAATATTTTTAAACGAGAATGTCTGTATCTTTGAAAATACCTCTTCCCTTATATCGCTGCTGAAATTGACCGCAGCTCTTACCGAAAAATAATGGCCGCCAATGCCGCCCGATACCTGGATAAGAATACAGCAAAGCA
This sequence comes from uncultured Ruminococcus sp., assembly GCA_902783115.1. Taxonomy (GTDB): domain Bacteria; phylum Bacillota; class Clostridia; order UBA1381; family UBA1381; genus 12844. The sequence continues at coordinate 2,441 of CACZPW010000067.1, forward strand.
TTGTTATTGCCTGGCGCACGATAAAATCCATATTATGAAGCGTCAATATCCCCTCATCGACCATGCCCGCCATAAGCTTTGGAAGAACTATCTCGCCGCCGACCTCGGTAAGCATAAGTAAAGGACCCAATATGAAAAACAGCTTATATCTTTTTATAAACCTGCCGTATGTTTTCATTTTCCGGATCCTCCTTTTCTTTTATTTGTTTTTGCTTTTCTTCAGTGCCGCGCCTATAAACGATGCAAACAGCGGATGCGCGCGGTTCGGGCGCGACTTGAATTCGGGGTGGAACTGTACGCCGACATACCAGGGGTGATCGGGTATCTCAACGATTTCCACAAGCCTGTCGTCGGGCGACTGTCCCGCAATAATCATTCCCGCCGACGTCACCTCTGTTCTGTACTTATTATTGAATTCATAACGGTGACGGTGACGCTCGTATATAAGGTCACTGCTATATATCTTTGCGGATCTTGAATCCTTGCTGAGCTTACACGGATATATTCCGAGCCGCATCGTACCGCCCAGATCCTCAACATCAAGCTGTTCGGGCATAAGATCGATAACGGGGTGTCCGGTTTTGGGATTCAATTCCGACGAATGAGCATCGGCATAGCCGAGGACATTCCTTGCAAATTCGATTACGGCTATCTGCATACCGAGGCATATCCCGAAATACGGTATATTGTTCTCTCTTGCATATTGAGCCGCCAATATCTTGCCGTCTATGCCTCTGTCGCCAAATCCGCCCGGCACTAAGATACCGTCCGAGCCCTTTAAGAATTTATCGACGGTTTTGGGAGTTACCTCCTCGCTGTTTACCCAATTTATATTCACGTTTGTATAATTCTCTATACCGCCGTGCTTTAATGCTTCGACGATACTTATATACGCATCATGGAGTGCAACGTATTTGCCGACAAGCGAAATTTTTACCTCGTCCTTGCCGCCGCGCATAAGGTCTTTTACAACGTCAACCATTTTGCGCCACTCGTCAAGGTCGGGCTTTTTGTCCTCAAGCCCCAGACGCTTGCAGACAGTCGAAGCAAGTCCCTCCTCCTCAAGCGCAAGAGGCACCTCGTAAAGCGTGTCAAGGTCAAGATTCTGGATAACGCTGTTTGGAGATACGTTGCAAAACAGAGCTATTTTATCCGTTATTCCTGCCTCAAGCGGCTTTTCGGAACGGAGAACTATAACGTCGGGCTGGATACCGAGGCTTAAAAGCTCCTTTACGCTGTGCTGCGTGGGCTTCGTCTTTTGCTCGCCCGAAATTGACAGATACGGAACTAAAGTAAGGTGTATGTACATACAGTTTTCCTTGCCGACCTCATTCGATACCTGGCGTATCGCCTCAAGAAACGGCGTTGATTCGATATCTCCGACGGTACCGCCTATCTCGGTAATGACAATATCTGTGACCTCCGTCTTTGCAGCACGGTATACCCGTGATTTTATCTCGTTTGTTATGTGAGGGATAACCTGTACCGTTCTTCCCTCATAATCGCCGCGGCGCTCCTTTGTTATTACCGACCAGTATATCTTACCCGTGGTCACGTTTGAGTTTACGGTAAGATTTTCGTCGATAAATCGCTCGTAATGCCCCAGATCAAGGTCTGTTTCCGTACCGTCGTCCGTCACGAAAACCTCGCCGTGCTGATACGGACTCAACGTGCCGGGATCTATATTGATATACGGATCAAACTTCTGCATCGTTACCTTGTAGCCTCTTGCCTTTAAGAGCCTGCCCAGCGATGCCGCCGTTATACCCTTGCCCAAGCCCGATACAACGCCGCCTGTTACGAATATGTACTTTGTACTCATTTTAAATTCACCCCTTATTTTTATTCCCAAGCTGCAAATGCCGCAGATGCCGTATTATTTATTTTTTATGATTTTTTACAAATCTTTCTATTCTCGAAAGAGCTTCGGTTATCTGCTCCACCGAATACGCATACGAACAGCGTATAAAGCCCTCGCCGCACTCGCCGAATGCCGTACCCGGAACTACCGCCACATGCTCCTCCCTTATCAGCTTCGTGCAAAATTCCTCCGAAGTCATACCCAGGGATCTTATACACGGGAATACATAGAATGCGCCGTAAGGCTCAAAGCACGAAAGCCCCATATCACGGAATCCGTCGACTATCACCCTGCGCCTGTAGTTATATTCGGTACGCATGGCTCTTACATCATCGTCACAGCTTTTCAATGCCTCTATAGCCGCATATTGGCTGGTCGTCGGAGCCGACATTATGCCGAACTGATGAAGCTTGAGCATCTGCTTTATTATGGGCTTGGGGCCCATAGCGTAGCCAAGACGCCAGCCCGTCATTGCAAAGGTCTTTGAAAAGCCGTTTACAATGACCGTTCTTTCCCTCATTCCGTCGATTTTTGAAAACGGTGTATGCCCCTCGTCATTATATATAAGCTCACCGTAGATCTCGTCCGACAGTACCAGGATATCGGTACCCTTCAAAACCCCGGCTATCGCCTCAAGATCGGCTCTCGACATAACGCCGCCGGTGGGATTGTTGGGGTACGGGAGAATCAAAAGCTTGGTTTTGTCCGTTATTTTCGCCTTTAACTGTTCGGGTAAAAGACGGAAGCTGTCCTCCTCCTTCGTTTCTATCGTTACGGGAACACCGCCCGCCATTAAGGTACACGGCTTGTAGCATACAAAGCACGGCTCGGGAATGAGTACCTCGTCTCCCGGCGAAACGGTGCATCTTATCATAAGGTCTATTGCCTCCGAGCCGCCGACTGTTACCATTATTTCCTTTAACGGATCGTAGTCAATATCAAATTTACGCTTGTTATAATTTGCTATCTCCTGTCTTAATTCGGGTAAGCCCGCATTTGACGTATAATACGTCCTGCCCCGTTCAAGCGAGTAAATACCCGCCTCCCTTATCGCCCACGGCGTTATAAAGTCAGGCTCGCCCACACCTAAGGACACCGCATCGTCAAGCTCGTTTACAACGTCGAAATATTTCCTTATTCCCGACGGCTCGATGCTCTGAACGGACGGAACCAATAATTTTTCGTAATCCATCATAACGTTATTACCTCTCTTGTATCCTTTTCATTGTCCTCGTATATAATGCCCTCGTCCTTGTATTTTCTGAGAACAAAGTGCGTGGCGGTCGAAATGACCGAATCCATGGGCGCAAGCTTTTCCGCAACAAACAATGCGACGTCCTTCATCGTCTTTCCCTCTATCGTTATCGCAAGATCATACGCGCCCGACATAAGATAAAGCGATTTTACCTGCGGATATTTATATATGCGTTCGGCAACCTTGTCAAAGCCCTCGCCTCTCTGCGGAGTTACGCGGAGCTCTATAAGTGCGGTAACGTATTCACGGTCGGTTTTGTCCCAGTTGATTATCGCCTTGTAGCCGACAATAACGTGTTTTTTCTCCATATCCTTTATCTTGGCGGCGACAGCCTCCTCTTCAATGCCCAACATGTGCGCAATTTTTGAGTATGAAATTTCACTGTGCTCCTTATCCAGAATGTTAAGAATTTCGTTCATAACAGTAGACCTCCGTACCTGATTTTGCATAATTATCGGGAAATTAAACATAATAACCCATTTTAACTTACTCATTATACAATAAAAAATTTAATATTTCCACTGTTTTTTTTAATTTTTTAAAAAAATTATTTTAGAATTTAGTACTGTATTTGTCAGCTGCCCGATAAATTCAGGCTATTCATTCCGACTCATTTTTCATCGCAAACAAAAAGCGTAAGACCTCTGCCGATCCTACGCAAGTTGTTTGATTTTCTTCGCTTAGCTTAATATCTTTTTCAATGTGTATATCGTATTTGATAGAATAACCCTCAAATCAGAAGCGAGTTCTTCTGCTGATATACTATGTTTATTTTTTAATACAGTATCCGTTACGAATCGAAAAATTGCCGTCCGTCGTCCGTTACAAGCCTGTCCGACTTGGGATATTCCAAAATTTCGGGCTTTTTTGCATTCCTTTCAAGATAGTCAACAAATTCCGCCGCATAAAATTTTGCCATGTCAAGATTATGCATAAGATAGTATCCGCAGTTTACGGCTGTGGCGCCGGGAACTTCCTTTGCATCGCTCACCGATTTAAAGGCATTGAGTACAAGCTCATAAATCTCTCTCGGAGAACGGTTATTTTTCAGAATAAGGTAAAATCCCGTCAGGCATCCCATAGGTCCCCAATAGATGATCTCGTCCTTCCATTCGGGATCATTCCTGAGCGTTGTTGCTATGATATGCTCCAAAGAATGCATAGCCGCCACATCGATCGCCGGCTCTCTGTTC
>CACZPW010000068.1 GCA_902783115.1 uncultured Ruminococcus sp.
GCCCGATGATGGATAAATTCATAAACGATCAGGACGGCTTATACGACCTGTATTTAAGAGGCTTGCAAAACGGGGAAAGAGTTGAGGAAACAAGGGTCGTAGAGTGCGTTACAAGGTGCATAGATCCGTTTTTGCGGACTGATGAGCTTATGGACTGCGCCAAAAATCCCGATTTGCGGTTTATCGTTTCAAATACCACAGAGGCGGGAATCGAGTATAAGGCGGGAGATGACGGCTCATCATTTGCCGGTACGACCTTCCCGGGCAGGCTTACGATGTTTTTAAAAAAGCGTTTCGATCTTGGTTTACCGGGATTTATACTGTTTCCGTGTGAGCTTATCGACCGTAACGGTGATGAATTAAAGAGCTGCGTATTAAAATATGCGGCTGATTTTGGGTACGGCGATGCATTTATAAAATGGGTAGAGGAAGAAAATCATTTTACAAATACGCTTGTTGACAGGATAGTAACGGGCTATCCGAGGGACAATGCAAAGGAAATGTGTGAAAAATTCGGATACACCGATAATATAATAGACACAGCCGAGATATTCCATTTATGGGTGATCGAAGGCGATAAAAAATATGCAAAGGAAATACCGTTTGAGGATATCGGCTTAAATGTTTTATGGACTGACGATGTCACGCCGTATAAAAAGCGCAAGGTAAGGATTTTAAACGGAGCGCATACCATGACGGTGCTTGCGGCAAGGCTTGCGGGACTTGAATCCGTTGGCGAGGCGATGGAGGATAAGCTGATATATTCGTTTATGCACAAGGGTATATTCGAGGAGATAATACCCGTGCTTGATTTGTCGCAAGACGAGCTTACACAGTTTGCAAACGATGTAATAGAACGCTTTAAAAATCCGTTTATAAAGCATCTTCTGCTCAGCATTGCGTTGAATTCGGTATCGAAATTCAAGGTCAGAAACCTTCCGTCACTGCTTGAATATATTGATAAATTCGGCAAAGAGCCCGAATGTCTTGTATTCTCGCTTGCCGCCCTGATAGAGTTTTACCGTACCGATGAGGCAAACGACGATGAGGCTGTTCTCAAATTTATGAAAACGGCAACGGTTGCGGAAATTTTGGCAAATACGGAGCTTTGGGATACGGATCTTACCTTCCTTTGTCCGTCCGTTTCAAAATATGTTGAGGATATTCAAAAGAACGGTGTCAAAGCGGCGATGAAAAAGGTAGTGGACTAAGATATGAAACAAATAAAAATAAACGAAAAAGATAATGTATGCGTAATGCTTGAGGGTGACTTGAAAGGTCACAAAATTGCGCTCACCGATATAAAAGCAGGTGAGAATATCATAAAATACGGCTACCCCATAGGTCATGCGGTGACCGATATTAAGGCAGGTGAGCATGTACATACGCACAATATAAAAACAAATCTCAAGGGCACGCTTGAATATTCGTATGATCCCAAAAGAAACCCGTTAAAGGAAGCGCCAAAACGTGAATTTGCGGGCTATATCCGTGAGGACGGAAGCGTCGGGATAAGAAATGAGATATGGATAGTAAATACTGTCGGTTGTGTAAATATAACCTCCGGGCTTATTGCAAAGGAAGCAAATATAAGGTTTGGCGGCGAGGTTGACGGAATATTCAATTTTGTTCACCCGTTCGGCTGTTCACAGCTTGGCGACGACCAGAAGATGACGCAGATGGTTTTAAAGGGACTTATAAATCACCCCAACGCCGCAGGCGTACTTGTGCTTGGACTGGGCTGTGAAAACAACAACATACCCGTATTCCGTGAGGTTTTGGGCGATGTGAATGAGAAAAGAGTAAAATTCCTGATCGCTCAGGAGCATGATGATGAGTTGGAAGCGGCAATGGAGCTTATAGGTGAGCTTGTTAAATATGCAAAAACCTTTAAAAGAGTGCCGTGTGATATGTCAAAGCTTGTTGTAGGCTTAAAATGCGGCGGCTCCGACGGATTTTCAGGACTTACCGCAAATCCGCTTATTGGCAGATTTTCAGACAGGCTTATAGCAATGGGCGGCAGTGCGGTTTTAACCGAGGTGCCGGAAATGTTCGGCGCGGAAACGATACTTATGTCAAGATGCGCTGATAGGGAGATATTTAATAAAACAGTGCGCCTTATAAACGATTTCAAGGACTATTTCACAAGCCATAATCAGGTGGTTTATGAAAATCCGTCGCCGGGAAACAAAAAGGGCGGTATAACCACGCTGGAGGATAAATCCTTGGGCTGTGTGCAAAAGGCGGGCAGTGCGGATGTTGTTGATGTTATAGGCATCGGCGAGCATATAAAAAACAGAGGCTTGAATCTTTTGACGGGTCCCGGTAACGATATCGTTGCCGTAACCAATCTCACTGCGGCGGGCTGCCACCTGATACTGTTTTCAACGGGCAGAGGAACGCCTGTGGGTGCGCCTGTGCCGACGGTGAAAATATCAACAAACTCCGACCTTTACACCAAAAAGCCGCATTGGATAGATTTTAATGCGGGTGAGATAATAAACGGTAAGGAGCTTACCGATGATCTTCTTGAATATGTAATAAGCGTTGCAAACGGTGAAAAAACAAATAACGAGCGCCACGGCTACCGTGAAATTTCAATATTTAAGGACGGTGTAACACTGTAAAATCGGCGTATTATATGTGCAAATGATTGACATTGCACATATAATATGCTATAATTAACACATCAAAATTAAAGGAGAGTGCTGTTATGTCTACAACCAATGTTACAATTCGTATGGATAAAGAGCTCAAAGCCCAGGCTGATATGCTGTTTTCTGCGTTGGGGCTTAATATGTCAACTGCGGTAGGAGTGTTTTGCCGTCAGGCGGTAAGGCAGGGAAAGATACCGTTTGAGCTTGCCGCAGATATACCGAATGCAGAAACGCTTGCCGCAATAGATGATGTAAACAATAACAGGAATATGAGCAAGGCTTATGATGATATGAATGAGCTTATGAGGGATTTAAATGCTTAAGGTCAGGTTTTCGGCGAAATTCAAAAAGGATTTTAAGATTATTGTAAGGCGCGGATATGACATTTCATTGTTTGAAGAGGTGTTGATGCAGCTTCGTGAGGAGAAGGTGTTACCCGAAAGGTATAATGACCATGCACTGAAAGGTGATTATATCGGGCACAGGGAATGTCATATTACTCCCGATTGGCTTTTGATTTATAAAAAAGAAAAGGATATGATCACTCTTTCTTTAACACGGACGGGCAGTCACAGTGATTTGTTTTAGCAGCAGACTGCGTAAACGGACAATGTTCCTGTCCGTTTTTTTATTGCAAAAAATATTTCCCAAGAAATAATTTTGTCGAAATGTTTTTTTTATTCGACAACGGCATTTGACAAATTTTTCGTCCGCATAGGAGTATAATTGAAAATGAGGTGAGGGTATGGAGATATATGCGGATATTCTGTTTTTCGTAAATGTGATAAGCACATTTATACTGCTTGACCTTACCGCAAGGCTCAGAAAGGTAAAGGTGAAGCCGAAAAGAAAGCTTGCCGCATCGCTTGCCGGCGGTATCACGGCAGTTTTTGCGATATGCTTTTACGATGCGGGGCTTCTGATACGGCTTGCGGGATTTTTCGTTATTCCCGCATCAGCCTTCGGGATAAGGAAAGCGGAAATAATAATATTTTCGGCGATGTCGTTTGTAATGTCGGCTGTTTTTACGGCGATAGATACATTTTTTGAGTTTAAAGAGGTGTATGTAAGTAACGGCATATTATATTTTAACATTCCTATTGTAAGGTTTATCCTTGTATTTTCTCTTTCCTATGCCGCTATAGTCATAACCGTACATTATATTGAAAAATACAGGAGTGAAAAATATAAACGGCTTAAAATAACGGTAGGTTCCAGATCCGTAACGGTAAAGGCGCTGGTGGACAGCGGAAATCTTTTAAAGGAGCCTGTATCGGGGCTTCCGGTGATAGTATGTCAGTGGGACAGAGTTATGAGCCTATTTGATAACATTGATCTTGTGGAATTTTGCGAAAATGTGGCAGGGTTCAAGATAAGGCTTGTGCCGTATAAAACAGTCGGCGGTAAAAGGATAATGTGCGCATTTTATGCAGACAGCGTAAGTGTGATAGACGATAAACGTATGCTTTGCGGCGCATACATAGGCATTACAAAAAATAAGCTATCCGATACAGGTAAATACAGCGCACTTATCGGAGCAAAAATTTAAAAAGGAGCATGGTATAAAATGAAGTTACTGCACAGACTTGAACAAAGGTTTATAGTATGGAGCAATAATATCTGCAGAGCAGATGAGCTGTTTTACATAGGCGGAAGCGATACTTTGCCTGCGCCGCTTACAAAGGAGGAGGAAGATGAGGTAATAGAACGGTTGAGGCGCGGAGATACGTCTGTAAAGGAAACGCTTATCGAGCATAATTTGCGGCTTGTCGTGTATATAGCAAGGAAATTTGAAAATACGGGCATATATGTTGAGGATCTGATATCAATAGGCACGATAGGACTTATAAAGGCTATAAACACCTTTAAACCGGATAAGAATATAAAGCTTGCAACCTACGCATCACGCTGTATAGAGAATGAGATTTTGATGTATCTTAGGAAAAATTCCAATATGCGTACCGAGGTATCAATAGACGAGCCGCTCAATATCGACTGGGACGGTAACGAGCTGTTGTTGTCCGACGTCCTGGGTACGGATAACGATGTTATATACAGAAGCATAGAAAGCGAGGTGGACAGAAGCCTGTTAAATACCGCGCTGTCAAAATTAAATCTGCGTGAGCGGAAAATCATGGAGCTTAGGTTCGGACTTACCGGCAAGCGTGAGCAGACGCAAAAGGAGGTCGCCGATTCTATGGGCATATCCCAGTCGTATATATCACGGCTTGAAAAAAGAATAATAAAAAGACTGAAAAAAGAAATAGTAAAAATGAGCTGATAATATCAAAAGATGCTGTTTTTCTTAAAATTACGATTACATAGCCAAAGTAAAATACTTCGGCAGAACACAAGGAGGAAACAGCATGGTGAACAAGGTAGAGATATGCGGAGTTAATACCGCAAAGCTCCCTGTTTTATCCAAAAAGGAAAAGGAAGAGCTTTTTAGGCGGATAAAAGAGGGGGATATGAATGCTCGTGAAAGATTCATACACGGAAATCTGCGCTTGGTATTGAGCGTTATACAAAGATTCGGCAACAGAGGTGAAAATGCGGACGATTTGTTTCAGGTCGGGTGCATAGGTCTGATAAAGGCGATAGACAATTTTGACCTTACTCAGAACGTACAGTTTTCAACCTATGCCGTACCAATGATAATTGGTGAAATACGGCGGTATTTAAGGGACAATAATTCGATCAGGGTAAGCAGATCGTTAAAGGATATAGCATACAGGGCTCTAAAAGTCAAGGAAAAAATGACGGCGTCGAACCTCAAAGAGCCGACGGTAAGCGAGATTGCAAAGGAGCTTGATATTCCAAAGGAGGACGTGGTGTTTGCTCTTGATGCTATTGCCGATCCGGTATCGCTTTTCGAGCCTGTATACCATGACGGAGGCGAGGCAATATTTGTAATGGATCAGGTTAAGGACACAAAAAACAGTGACGAGACATGGCTTGAAAACATCGCCTTAAACGAGGCTATGCGGCATCTTGAGGACAGGGAAAAATATATTTTAAACCTGAGATTTTTTCAGGGCAAAACGCAAATGGAGGTGGCTGACGAGATAGGAATATCACAGGCACAGGTTTCAAGGCTTGAAAAGGGCGCGCTAAAGCAATTAAGAAAATTTGTATAGCACTTCAGGATAATGGCGCGTTTGTTTTGTAGACTTTGTCAAGCTCAAAATTCTTGACTGAAGGTTTAATGTATGGTATACTTTTCTGTGTTGAGGTGTACGGCGTATA
>CACZPW010000069.1 GCA_902783115.1 uncultured Ruminococcus sp.
CTGTGGACAAGCGGTAAGGCAATGTTCGTGTGCCTAAACAAGGTAACGTGCGTGCGTATGTATAATTTTGTCCAGGAATACTGGGAAGAAGAAATTGAAGCCATAAAAGTAAAAATCAGATCGTCCACGCAGCAGGAAGCGCAGGAGCTTGAACGCAAGCTGAAGTGGATGCAGGAAACAGAAATGGCTGTTGTTATCAGCCAGGAACAAAACGAGATTCAGACTTTCAAAAAATGGGATCTGGACATCAAATATCACCGCGCAAAAATGGAAAAGAGGGAGCTTGATAAGGAATTCAAGGACTCATCTAATCCGTTCCGTGTGGTGTTTGTCTGCGCCATGTGGCTCACCGGCTTTGATGTAAAGTGTCTGTCTTGCCTTTATCTTGACAAGCCACTCAAAGCACACACGCTTATGCAGACCATTGCTCGTGCCAATCGTGTGAATGAGGGCAAGAGCAACGGATTGATTATTGATTATATTGGCATTGTAAAGGCACTACGGAAGGCATTGGCTGATTATACCGCAAATGTCGGCGGTCAGGGCGGAGATGATCCCACTGTTGACAAGGATGAACTCATTGCACGTATGCTCAATACGATCGAAAAAGCGAAAGCGTTTCTTAGTGAGCGTGATTTTGAGCTTGCTGATTTGATTGCCGCAGTCGACTTTATGAAACTGTCCCTTTTGCAGACTGCCGCCAACATAGTATGCGCTACAATTGAAGACAAAAAATCGTTTTCTACATATGCCTCGGAACTGATACGTTTGATGAAATATACGGATCGTGATGATATTACCGGACATTCACGGAAAGAGTATGAAGCTATTGCCGCTATCTACGGGGAGCTTCAAAAGAAGCGACGTCATGTGGATACTACCGATTTGATGGTGGAAATCAATTCCATTATCAGTGATTATGTGAAAATTGATGACGCCACGACTATAACAAAAGAAGAACCGCGCCAATTTGATATCAGCGCAATCGACTTTGATTTACTGCGCAGGGAGTTTGCAAAGGTAACGAAAAAGAATCTTGTAATGAAGGATTTAGAAGAAATTATTCAGCAAAAGCTTGACCGATTGCTTTTCAACAATCCTGACCGTATCGATTATTATGAACGATATCAGCAGATTATCGCGGATTACAACAGCGAACAGGATCGCGCTACTATTGAGAAAACCTTTATGGAATTGATGGATTTGGCAAACAGTCTTGATCAGGAGGAGCAAAGATATGTCCGTGAGGGCTTTGAAAACGATGAGGAACTCTCGCTCTACGATATGCTTTTTAGAGATGATCTTTCCAAAGCAGATATCAAGAAAATCAAGGAAGTGGCGGCAAGCCTTTTGAAGAAGATAAAAAACAAAATCGCCGAGCTTGACCATTGGACTGACAAGCAAGAAACCAAAGCTGCTGTGGACAATCTGATTCGCGATACCCTCTGGGCCGAGCTGCCGGAGAGCTATGACGAGATCAGCATCTCCGAATACCGCCAGCGCATATACGAATATGTGTATACGCGATATAAAGTAGCTGCGTAAGGAGGGAAACACAAGGAGACGGTTATCATGCGTTAACCCAATAGGGCATTCCCACTGTGCAACCGGGCGGCTAAAAAGGCAAAATATGTACCTTTTGGTAGCACACACCTTGTAACATAGTACCTTTTGGTAGTAAACATACACAAATCGGCAAAGTTCGACAGAATTTTGCCGATTTTTACTTATTACCCATTCACTATTCCCTCTTCTCTGAATAATCTTGCCGATTTTGAAGTAATAAGGAATAGGTAAGGTGCAAAGCCGTTTTTTGCGATTTTGATTGAATAATTGCATCTAAGCCATTCGGCGTGCCGGAATAACCGTCAATCTTGTGTCAAGGTTGGCGGTTTTTCAGCTAAATTCGCCTTACGGCGAGCTAAATTGACCAATGTCGGCTAAATGCGCTTAGCACGCTAAAAACTCTTCATTATAAATGGCTTGAAATTTGTCTGAATATGTTGTATAATATAGTATGTTATTTTATACGGTTTAAAAACATTGGGTACACTCACAGACAGACATTATCCGGAGGGCAAATTGATGAGTTTTAAAACATCACGACAAATGCGGCGGATCGCCGCAATCGTATTAACGATCATAGCTGCGCTATCAATGCCGACAGCGCCGCCGGTACATGCCGAAAATCCGTCAAGAAACGTGCGTGTCGGGTGGTACGAATCCACCTTCAACATCAAGGACGATAACGGACGGCGCTCGGGCTATGCTTATGAATATCAGCTCAAGCTCGCATCTTATGCGGGCTGGGATTTTACATACGTAGAGGGGAGCTGGCCCGATCTTTTGGAGATGCTAAAGGCAGGCAAGATAGACCTTTTGAGCGATGTTTCCTATACAGAGGAACGCGCAAAGGAAATGCTTTATGCCGAGCATCCCATGGGCTCGGAGGAATACTATATCCTTATCTCCCCAAGCAATACCGAGATCACAGGTGAGGATTATTCCAGCCTTAACGGAAAGCGTATAGGCATAAACAAGGGCAGTGTGCAGATCGGTTTTTATAATAAATGGGCAGAACAGCACAACGTAAAGGCGGAGCTTGTGGAGCTTACGACAAAGGAATCCGAGTCGCTCAAGCTGTTGGATTCGGGTGAGCTGGACGCATATATAACTCCGAACTCATACACCGACCCGGACACACTTGTTCCGGTATGCAAGATCGGTTCGTCCGATTACTATTTTGCTGTCAGCAAATCAAATCCCGGCCTTTTAGACGAGCTTAACTATGCCATGAATCATATCCAGACCGAAAATCCGTATTATAATCAGAGGATGTTTGAAAAGTATGTTCAAAGATTCGGCTCGAACGCATTTTTGCTGCCGGAGGAGAAGACATGGCTCAATTCTCACGGAGCAATACGCGTTGGATATTTGGATAACTATCTTGCGTTCTGCGCAACCGACCCAGATACGGGCGGTGTTACCGGTGTTTTGAAGGATTATCTTGAATACGCATCGGACTGTTTGTCCAATGCGCATATTGATTTTGAAACAAAGGGCTATCCTACGTCATCAGCCGCACTTGAAGCTATGAAAAGCGGAGAGATCGACTGCGTATTCCCTTCAAGTCTGAGCGCTTATGACTGTGAGACCGACGGGATACTTATGTCGCCGTCCGTTATGAATACCGAGGTTTGCGCCTTGGTGCGTCAGTCAAACTACAGTATTTTCAGCAACAAGGAGCATATCACGGTCGCCGTGACCGAAGGCAATTCCAATTACAACGCCTTTTTGCTCAATGAATATCCTAATTGGCGAAAGGTTTACTATGAGAATATTTCCGCATGTATCAGAGCTGTTTCGGATAATATCGCAGACTGTGTCCTGATAAGCAACTACAGATACAATAATCTTGCAAGGCTGTGCGAAAAATACCGTTTGAAGACATATTCAACAGGTCTGAGCATTGATTTTTGCTTTGCGGTACCCAAGGGGCAGTCTGAGCTTTATTCGGTCATGACAAAGCTTACCGGACTTGTTCCGGCTTCAACGACAAACTCCGCGCTTTCGTACTATATATCGGAAGACGCAAAGCTCTCTTTGGGAGATTTCATCCTGGAAAACATAACCTATGTGATAGCGCTCGTTGCGGCGCTGCTGATATTGATATCGGTACTGCTTCTGAGGAGTCTTCATTCGGAGCGTAAAGCAAAAACGCTTATTTACGCCACCGAAACGGATCATCTGACGGGGCTTTACAACCGTGACTACTTTTTCGAGTACGCAAACCGTATGTATCATGAGCATCCCGATACGCCGCGCGACGCGATTGTTATAAACATCGAGCAATTCCATTCGATAAATTCCTTTAACGGCAGAGATTTCGGAGACCGTGTGCTTTGCGTCCTCGGAAATGAGATAAGCGCCATTGCAGGTGAGTTGGGAGGTATCGGCGGCAGATTCGGCGCCGACAGATTTGATATATACTGTCTTCATTCTGACGAATATGCAGATATTTTTGACCGTCTCCAGACCAAGCTCAACAGGCTGATGCCCTATACCAGCATACGCCTGAGAATGGGCGTTATGCCCTGGAGCAGGGATGTTGAGCCTATACAGCTTTTTGACCGCGCAAGAGCCGCATGCAGTATGGCGCGCGGAAACAGCAGCAAACGTCTTATCGTCTTTGATAACGCAATGCTTGAACGTGAGCTGTTTGAGCAAAAACTGCTTAACGACCGCAACCGCGCTCTTGCCAGTTTTGAATTTGAAGTATACTATCAGCCGATATATGATATAAGCGGCGAAACTCCCACGCTTATGAGTGCCGAAGCGCTGGTACGCTGGCGGCATCCCGAGCTTGGGCTTCTTACGCCCGGCAAATTCATACCGCTGTTTGAGAGGAACGGTAAGATTTATGAAGTTGATAAATATGTATGGTCGGAGGCGTCAAGACAGCTTGCCAAATGGCATACAAAATACGGGGTTATCTTCCCCGTTTCGCTCAATCTGTCCCGTTTGGATATTTTCGATCCGTCGATAGAGAGTACCTTGGACGATATACTTTTCCACGACGGTTTGACGCCCGCCGCATTCAACCTTGAGGTGACCGAAACGGCATATGCCGAAAACTCCGATCAGCTCATACGAGTAGTAAAAAGTCTTCGGGACAAGGGCTTCAAGGTTGAAATGGACGATTTCGGAACGGGGTATTCCTCGCTTAATATGCTCTCCGAAATGCCGATAGACGCTCTGAAAATGGATCGTGAATTTGTGCGAAGCATAGAGAATGATAATAAAAATACACAGCTTGTGGCGCTGATAATCGACACCGCAAAAAGCCTGAACATTCCGGTAATTGCGGAGGGAGTCGAAACGGAGTCCCAGCTTAAGCTTTTAAAAGAGCTCGGCTGCTCGCTTGTACAGGGCTTCTGTTTCTCACAGCCTTTAAGCTCCGATGATTTCGAGGCGCGCATACTGCAAAATCACAATCAGCTTTAAACATAGATATCAAATGACGAGGTGAAAATAAAATGCGATCATTACGAACAAAAATAACCATCATGACACTTTTTGCCGTTGTCTTTGCCGTAACCGTTGTTACGGCTCTTGGCGTATTCTTCATAAGGAGGACAGAGCACAAGAAATCAGACCAGCTTCTTCTTCTCTTGTGTGATACGGGCGAAAGAAATCTTGAATATTATTTCGGCAGTGTGCAAAAATCTGTCGAAAAGATTGCGGCCTTTGTTGAAGCCGACCTTGACGGCACGGACGATGCAAATCTCTCACGCCACATGAATGATGTCGGAGCGTATTTTGAGCAGATGGCATACAGAACAAACGGCGTACTCACCTATTACTACCGTATAGATCCGGACGTCTCCAAATCCGTCAAGGGCTTCTGGTACACAAATCTTGACGGCGAAGGCTTTACGCAGCATGAGGTGACCGATATCACCCAATATGATACCTCGGACACGTCAAGCCTGGTTTGGTTTACCGTTCCCAAATACGAAAATAAGCCTATCTGGCTTCCTCCGTATATCACCGACAACCTCGATATGCGTGTTATTTCCTATAACGTCCCCATTCACTGGAGAGGTAAGTTTATCGGCGTTGTGGGAATCGAAATAGATTATACCACCATGGCGGATCAGGTGAATAATATCAGGCTTTTCGATAACGGCTACGCATTTTTAAATGACAGTGAGGGAACTCTTTTCTACCATCCGAGGATAGACGTATCCGAGCTTACGCCGGAAACGATGCCAAAGGTTCCCGACGGCTTGCTTGAGCCGAACACCTTCGTAACATACAAATTTGAAGGCGTCGAAAGAGAGGCGGCATGGCTGCCGCTTTCAAACGGTATGCGCCTGAGCGTATCCGTACCCGTTTCGGAAACGGAAGGAGACTGGCTGAAACTTATATTCAATATCCTTATAGTTGCTATAGGAGTGCTTATAGCGGCAAGCCTGTTTACCATGTACTATACAAAGCGAATCGTAAAACCGCTCAAGCAGCTGACAGAGGCTGCGGTACAGACCGACAGAGGTAATTACGACTATATTCTCGATTATGACGGGGATGACGAGCTTGGTAAACTGACAACCACCTTCAAACTGCTGTCCGGGCATATGAAGGAGCATATAAGCAGCTTGAATCAGCAGGTTTTCATAGACGCTCTTACCAACGTTAAAAACAAGGGCGCATTTTCGGATTTCTCCGACGATCTGCAAAACCGTATCAACGTAAGCGAGCCGGAGCTTGAATTTGCGATAGGTATGTTTGACTGTGACGACTTGAAACTCATAAACGACCGCTACGGTCACGAAAAAGGCGATGTATATCTTAAGACGGCATGCCACACTATATGTAAAGTGTTCCAGCACAGCCCCGTATTCAGGATAGGCGGCGATGAGTTTGCCGTTATCCTCACAAAGGATGACTATTACAACAGATCGGCATTGGCGGAAAAGTTCAAAAAAACCGCCGGCGATATCAACGGCTTGGCGAAAAACCAATGGGAGCAGGTAAACGTTTCCATGGGTATTGCGGAATACGATTCGGAAACCGATTCGTCTGTTTCCGACATAATACGCCGCGCAGACAAGCAAATGTACCAGGATAAGAGCGATAGGAAAAACAATCTTAAAAAACAATCGGAAAACAGTTAAAGATAATTTTCTTTGGGAGAAAAATTATGACAAACAAAAGATTCATACGCCTGTTCATTACATATTTACTGCTGCTCACAGTCGGCTTTACAGCTTTGTCCGGAATATGTGTATTTGCCCAAAATCCCGGCAGGACTGTCCGTGTGGGTTGGTATGAATCGCCCTTCAATAAAACGGACGCGGCCGGGCGGCGCACCGGCTTTGCATATCAGTATCAGCAAAAGATCGCCGCATACACAGGTTGGAAATACGAGTATGTGGCGGGAAGCTGGACAGACCTTTTGGAAATGCTCAAGACCGGCAAAATAGACCTTATGAGCGATGTTTCCTATACGGAGGAACGCGCAAAGGATATGCTTTATTCCTCCGACCCAATGGGCAGTGAGAACTACTTCATTTTTGTTGCCTCCGGCAATACCGGAATAACGCAGAACGATTATTCTGCTTTAAACGGAAAGAAGGTAGGTATAGCCAAAAACAGTCTTCAGGTCGATCTTTATAAGGAGTGGGCAAAGGAGAACAACGTCAGTACAGAGCTTATTGAGCTGACAGGCACGGAATTTGAAAATGTCGAAACGCTTAACAACGGCAGCATAGACGCGTATGTTTCCACCGACCTGTTCAGAGATACCGCGCATATGGCGGCTATATGCAAGATCGGCTCCTCCGACTTCTTCTTTGCTGTAAACAAAAGAGAGCCCGATATCCTTGCCGAGCTAAATACTGCTATGAACCGTATTCAGGATGAAAATCCGTACTTTTATCAGCAGCTTTATTTAAAATATACAAACTCCTCCGGCACCGGCGTATACCTGAACTCCGAGGAACAGGAATGGCTTGACGCCCACAAAACCATACGCGTGGGTTATCAGGACAATTATCTTTCCTTCTGCGCCAAGGACCCCAAAACGGGCGAGCTTACGGGTGCGCTCAAGGACTATCTGGAAATAGCCTCGAGCTGCCTTGCAAATGAGCATATAGATTTTAAGGCTTTTGCCTATCCCACAGCCGCAGACGCGCTTGAAGCGATAAAAAACGGCGAGATAGACTGTATGTTCCCCGCAAATCTTACGGATTATGACGGCGAAACACGGGGCTTTTTTATAACGCCTCCCCTTATGCGTACCGATATGTCTGCGGTCGTATCAGCGGAAAAGCACAAGGATTTTATGCAAAAGGGAAATATTACGGTAGCCGTAAACGTCGGCAATCCGAACTATGATCTGTTTTTACAGGATCATTTTCCGGACTGGCGCGCGATCTATTTTAAGGACACGCCCGAATGTTTAAAGGCGATTTCCGAGGGCAGAGCGGATTGCCTTCTGATAAGCCACTACCGTTTCAATAATATATCAAAGCTTTGTGAGAAGTACCATCTGGTGCCCGTATCCACCGGCGTCCAGATGGATTACTGCTTTGCTCTTGACCGTGACGACGCCCCGCTCTATTCTATTTTGACCAAGGTCACTAATAACGTGCCGGATTCTTCGGTAAATGCGGCTCTTTCATATTATTATACCGAGGATTCCAAGATGAGCTTTCCGGATTTTATGAGAAGTCATATAGGTATGGTCATTTTCTCTGTTTTGGCAATTTTGCTTGCCTTACTGTTCCTGCTGTTATATCATACAGGTATGAAAAAGCAAGCGGACAACCGGCTTAAGCTTATCGAGGCGACGCAGACGGACGCGCTTACAGGTCTTTATACAAAATCATTCTTTACAGAGTATGCAAACCGTATGTATCTTAGCGATCCGGACAGTCCTCTTGACGCAATAGTTATCAATATCAACTATTTCCATACGGTAAACGCCATTAACGGGTACTCGTTCGGCGACAGCGTGCTTAAAGCGCTCGGAAATGAAATAAATGACTTTTTATCCGAAAACGGAGGCATTGCGGGACATTTTGAGGCTGACCATTTTGCGATCATCTGCCCACATTTTGAGGATTATAAGGCATTATATGAACGCTTACAGGGAAAAATCGAAGAATTGTCCGCAAACGGCGAAATACGCCTGCGTATGGGCGTAAGACCTTGGCAGAAGGGCGTTCCGCCACAGCATCTTATCGAGCAGGCGCTTGCCGCTTGCAATATCGCCCGCAGAAAGGTAAAGACTTACCTGGTAGTTTTTGATGATGCAATGCTTGATGAGGAACACCGCAAAATGCGGATCTTGAACGATTTTCAACGTGCGGTAAATGAGCATGAATTTGAGGTTTATTATCAGCCAAAATACGATATACAGGGAGAAACGCCCAAATTATACGGCGCAGAGGCTCTGGTGCGCTGGCATCATCCCGAGCTTGGCTTCCTTATGCCCGGCGAATTCATACCGCTGTTTGAGGAAAACGGGACTACGGAAACCATAGATATCTATGTCTGGAAGGAAGCGGCAAGGCAAGCAGCGCTTTGGCAGAAGAAATACAACCGCCTTATACCCGTTTCGATCAACCTTTCGCGCCTTGATATATTCGACCCGACCATCGAGGAGATACTGGACGGTATTCTTGAAGAAAACGGGCTTGATCACAGCGCTGTAAGCTTAGAGATAACAGAATCCGCATATTGCGAAAACACCGATGAGATATTATCCGTTATCAAAAACCTGCATGAAAAAGGATATAAGATCGAAATGGACGATTTCGGCACAGGCTATTCGTCCTTGAATATGCTTTACTCCATGCCTATAAATGTGATTAAAATGGACAGAGGCTTTGTATCAAATATTGAGCACAGCGAAAAGAAGCTGCACTTTATAGAGCTGATACTCGATATTGCCAAAAAGCTCAACGTGCCCGTCATCGCCGAAGGCGTGGAAACCGAGATGCAATATCAGCTGCTTAAACAGTCAGGGTGCGCATTTGCACAGGGCTTTTATTTCCACAAACCGCTGACGGCTTATGAATTTGAAACGAAGGTCATAGAAACCGCTGACTCTCACGCTGATATGAAACCTCACGCCGCCGAAGGTGAAATCACCGAAACCGCGACGTTAAACGGCGATAAATAATTTTATAAAAGAACGGGAGCATTTACCTTGACCGGTATTTGCTCCCGTGTTTTTAGTTATTACTCCTTCAGCGTGCAAAGCACATTTAGCGCACGTACGTGCATTTAGCTGACATAAGTCAATTTAGCTCGCCGCAAGGCGAATTTAGCTGAAAAAAGCACGCCGAAGCGTGCTTTTTTCTGGCAAAGACGGGCAAAAAGGTACATATCAGGGGTAATTTTAAGGTAAGAAATTCAAAAAGTACACCATTCAGGGTAAGAAAAGCAAATTGTACACACTTTTCTCTATCTTTAAACGATTGGAGCGGACGGCAAGGCGACGGTTATCCTGACACGCAATTATTGTCGGTTGTCAAGAGAACCGTCCCTCTGACACTTGTTTACAAGGTACCTACTTAAGAAACAGCCATTGCTGCACTTGATGAATTTGAGGTAAAATGGGGTGTCAAATACCTGCTTGGAGTCAAAAGCTGGAGGGTTAATTGGACAGAACTTTCTACCATGTTTAAGTATCCACCTGAAATACGCAAGCTTATCTGCACAACCAATGCGATTGAGAATTTCAACAGGCAGCTACGGAAGGTTACAAAGACAAAAAGCGCCTTTGTTTCCGATGACGCATTGATGAAGCTTTTGTACCTGACAACCATGCAAATCGTGGATAAATGGACGATGCCTGTCCGCGATTGGGGCATAATTTTGGACAATCTGATGATTTACTTTGGTGTCAGAGTAGACATCGCACTTTAAAAATGTCGTTCTCCTGATTTTGGATTTTACACAAAAATTTATGCGCTACCGTGAGTAGCAAA
>CACZPW010000070.1 GCA_902783115.1 uncultured Ruminococcus sp.
ACATACCAGAATGCAATTTTGTAGGGACCGGCGTCCCCGACGGTCCGTTACCATAATATCAATTCAGGCACATAAACCAAAATTTAACAGTGGTAGGGGCGGATATTATCCGCCCGTTTTTGCGTTATTTGTGCTGATAACAGCGGGCGACTAATAGTCGCCCCTACAAATCCATACCCATTTACCATAACCTAATTGGTAGGCTAAACCAAAATTTATATTTGAGCCAAATAAATCAAATTATTATTTACAGACGGTAAAGGGACTGTCAGCATTTTTAAGACATCAGCCACACTCTATAAGCTTTGGTGTCACATAGACCGTATTATAGCGGTCATATATTACCATACCGGGCTTTGCGCCGTTTGGCTTTTTGACATTTTTGACATGAGTATAGTCAACGGGTACCTGCGACGAATTGCGCGCCTTTGAATAGTATGCGGCAAGCTGTGCCGCTTCCATTATAGTGCTGTCGGGCACGGATTTATCTATACCGAGCTTTATTATAGTGTGCGAGCCGTGTATGTTTTTGGTATGGAACCAGATATCCGACGAATTTGCGAGCTTTAACGTGAGATAGTCGTTTTGAGTGTTGTTTTTGCCGACATATATGTCAAAACCGTCCGAGCTTACATAATGCAGGGGCTTTATTTCCTCTTTTTTCTGCTTTCTCTTGACCGGGCGCCTGTTCAAATACCCCTCGGATATAAGCTCGTCCCTTATTGCGTTTAAGTCGCTTTGACTTTCCGCATTTTCTACCGCCATTTGCGTGCTTTCAAGATATTCAAGGTCGGATACGGTCATATCGAGCTGTTTTTGCGCCTCTGTCTGCGCGGTTTTTGCCTTATTGTACCGCTTGTAATACTTCTGTGCGTTTTCGGACGGCGTAAGGCTTGGATCAAGCGTTATCGTCATTTGAGTCCCGTCATAGTAATTATCTGCCGTTACGGACTTGTCACCCTGGCGGATCTTATATATATTTGCGATAATAAGATCGCCTTTTATTTTATATTTGTCCCTGTCCTCGGCGTCCTTTAAGGTGCGCTCTAAGATTATCCGCTTTTTTGCGGCGCGTTCTAAAGCGTTTGACAAAAGCTTGTTCAGATCCGCGCTTTTTTGCTTCATTCTCTCATGCATATCGCGGGTCTTGAAGAAATCGTCAACAAGCCTGTTCATGCTGTCGTAGCGGATAACATTTGCAAGCGTTTCATACTGGGAAATATTCATAGCGCAAAAATCAAGGGTTTTCCCCGACGACGCCTCGCATATCATACAGGGGGAGAATATACCGTTTTCCATATCCGATACGGTTTTTAAAACCGCCACCCTTATTGCCGCGGTCTGATTCGTATTGAGCGTGTTTGCATAAACGTCGACCGTGCCGAAGATTTTATATACGAATTCGCGGGCAAGCACCGGCGATATGCCCGAAATTGCCGACATTATCGCCTTGTCTGCCGTTTGATGTGCGGAAAAATCAATGCTCGTTTCGTTGTCAAAATCGGGCAGGGGAGTTTTGTCCTGCTTCGGCGGATAGGTGTATGCGATACCCGGCAGTACCTCACGGACGGAGCTTACCGTAAAATCAATATGCTTTATGCAGTCGATGATTTTCATATCCGAATTTGTAAGAATGACATTTGAATGTCTGCCCATGATCTCAATTATCAGATATTTTGTCGTAAGATCACCAAGCTCGTCATAGCCCGATACGCTTATTTTGAGTATACGCTCAAATCCTACCTGCTCGATATCGGTTATTTTTCCGGAATTGAGATGCTTTCTCAAAAGCATGCAAAATAAAGGCGCCGTCTGCGGATTTTTCTTTGCGACCTCCGTAAGATGCACCCTCGGGTGTGCCGACGATGCCGATAATACAAGCCTGAAGCTGTCACGGAAGGTGCGCAGACATAGAACTACCTCGTCACGCTCCGGCTGTAAAACTCTGTCTATCCTTGCGTCAAGTATCGTCTCTTTAAGCTCTTTTGTAATCTTATATAATGCCAATGCGTCAAAAGCCATAATTATTTCTCCAATTTGTGATATTTCATATAAAGTATATCATAAAAACGCCTGATTTAAAAGGGGAAAATAAATATATGCGGTAAATAAACATTTGAGCTTGTACAAAAAAATAAAAAAATTTTCAAAAAGCTATGTTATTTTTTAAAGATATATGATATAATACTCAAATAATGACTTATAAAGATAAGTATGCAGCATAAAATCCGGCGTTTTACCGGACACAAACTATATGCGGATAAGGAATCCGCAGAAGGAGAATACGGATATGCTCAAAAGTATGACAGGCTACGGCAGGTGCGAGGAAATTGTCGGCGGCAAAAAAATAACTGCCGAGATAAAGTCTGTAAATCACAGGTATGCAGACTACAATATACGGGTGCCGAGGCATCTGGGTTTTTTGGAGGAAAAGGTCAGGGGCTACGCCTCATCGCAGATAACAAGGGGCAAGGTGGATATTTACATCACGCTTGAATCCTATGACGAAGCAGATAAGGACGTACTTTTAGACGAGGCGTTCGCAGCAAGCTATATTGAAGCACTCTATGCTTTACGTGATAAATTCGCCTTAAAGGACGATATAAGCGTGATGAGCGTCGCAAGAAATTCCGATATTTTCAAGACTGAGCGCAGGGAAGAGGATCAGGAGGCTATATGGCAGTCCGTAAGGGCGGTCATGGACAAGGCGTTAGCCGATTTTGCGGCTATGCGGTCGCGCGAGGGCGAGCGCATAGAAAAGGATCTCAGAGACAGGATAGAATACATGAAAGAGCTTGCGGCAAGGGTCGACGAGCTTTCGCCGCAGACGGTTGCGGACTACCGTGAGAAGCTTTATGCAAAGATAAAAGAGCTTCTGGAGGATAGGGACGTAGACGAAGCAAGGATACTTACCGAGGTCGCTATATTTGCGGACAAGGTTGCGGTCAACGAAGAAACGGTAAGGCTTGGCAGTCATTATGAGGAGTTTTATCGGATACTTGACAGCAACGAGCCTGCGGGCAGAAAGCTTGATTTCCTTATTCAGGAGATAAACCGCGAAACGAACACGATAGGCTCAAAGGCGTCCGATGTTGAAATAGCAAAGATAGTCGTCACCTTAAAGGGCGAGATAGAAAAGCTCAGAGAGCAGATACAGAATATAGAATAAGGGAGAAAGGCACAATATGAAGCTTGTAAACATAGGCTTTGGAAATATGATAAGCGCAGACCGTGTAATTGCGGTAGTAAGCCCGGAATCCGCGCCGATAAAGAGAGTCATACGGGAGGCGGAGGATAAAGGGCTTTTGGTAAACGCCACCTACGGCAGACGTACACGGGCGGTAATAGTTATGGACAGCGAGCATATAATCCTGTCCGCAACACAGCCCGAAACCATAAGTCAGAGGCTTATGGAAACAGGCAACAATAAGTAATAAGCAATAGGGAATAGGTAAGGTACAAAATGCTTCGCATTTTGGATTATTGTTTGGGCTTTACAAAGGAATGGCTATAGCAAAAGCGGGAGGATGGCGTATGGAAAGAGGCGTATTATTTATAATGTCAGGCCCGTCGGGTACGGGCAAGGGTACCGTTTGTAAGGAGCTTTTGA
>CACZPW010000071.1 GCA_902783115.1 uncultured Ruminococcus sp.
CCAATCAACTTGAGCGCAGCGGAACATCAATAGGAGCAAATATACATGAAGCAAACTACGCTCATAGTAAGAACGACTTTATTTCAATTTTAATTATACAATTCGCTTTTTAAATTTGATGCTCGCGCCATCCGGCATCCTCGTATTTGCCACCGGACGGCATCATTTTTCTGACAATACTTGAAGTGATAAAGCCTACTTCTTTCGGGATAACGGCATTACGGTCCTCCGAATTCATCAAAAGTCCCGTATATACCATTGTTCTGAAGCCGTCATAAAGGGTATTCCAAGTGGTATGTATTACGCCGAAAAGCTCTTCATCGACCGCGCAGTCAACGGCGGTTCTTGCGTTTTCCATATTATCCCACGGACAGCAAAGCACGTCAAATCCGGCTTTTTTAAACATAGCCGAGCTTTTCCATTTGCCCGAAAATATATCGTATTGCCAATCCGCTATTATGATTTTTTTATCCAGCTTTCTTAATGCTTCACGGGACGCTTCGGGTGATTTAAGATTTGCCTGATAAGAATATTTCTCGTTTTCAAAATCGCTTTTGGCAAGAAGCATATCTCCCCATATTATCGCCCTTCTTCCAACTTTGGATAATTCGGATTGAATTCCGTTTATATAATCGCACAGAATATCAGAGGCATTTTCTCTTGTTCCAAACATATACGCTTCGTCGCAGCCGAGATGAAAATACTTTCCGTCTCCGCATAATCCGATAAGCTCCATACGGATTTGTCTTAACAGATCAAGAACCTCATTTTTTTCAATATCCCATTCCCAGCCGTAGGATCTGAAAAGATGTCCGAGCCCCGGATTCTGATCCAGCACAACATGCTTTCCGCTGCACCCTCTGCTTTGTGCGGCATGACCCAAATGGTTGAACATGGGTATTATTTCCATTCCGAGCGACCTTGCTATATCTATGACGCTCTTTACTTCCTCCTTGGAATACGCGATATCCCACCCGAGTTCTTTCATACAGTCATATTTCAACATTCCCCAGAATTCAAGAACAATATGAGTATATCCGCACCCGGCGCACGTTCTTATGCACTTTTCCAAAAATTTAAGCTTTGTTTCCGGAAAAACACAAAAATGAACTCCTTTTATTTTTAAATTGTTCATCTTAACTACCCCCTTGTACATATTACCATAATGCAATTTAGAAGTCAACGGAAAAGCCGGGTAAAATCGCGCAATGGGGCAGCCGCGAGACAATTGCCGGAGTTGAAAGCGCAAAGGCGGCGGAAGAGATCATCAGTATATATGTAAAGCGGTATTATGAACGTTACTTATATCGCCGCAATGAGCGGTTTGCGGATTTCTCTGAATTCATAATTCTCTGAATTCATAACGGCGGTCATATAAATTGGCTGATACCGCATCAACCGTAAAACAGGCTTTAACTCATGTTTTAGAGCCATTTGGGCGAAAAGTGAAACATTTTATGAAGTATTGGTTGTGGACTAATACAGTATTGAATGATACAATAAAGTCATCAAAATATTGTAAAGAAACGAGGGTGAAACCATGTCAAAGACAAGAAGAATCACATCAATCATAACAGCGGCGGTTTTGGTAAGCATATCCGTACTGCTTTGTTCCTGCTCAAAGGGCGGCAAGGTAAGCGTTACTATCGGAGACTGGCCTGCCGATACCGATACGATGTCATCGGTATACGAGGAGTATCTCAAGCAGATGAATGAAAAGTATCCGGATATAGAAATCATACCCGATACAAGCTCAGGTACCGCAACAAGCTATCTTACGCGCGCAATAAGCGGACAGCTGCCGAATTTATACGTTGTATCGTACACAGAGGCGGCGAATATCATAAAAAGCGGCTTTTGCGCCGATATAACAGACGCCTGCAAGGAGTACAATTACGCACAGAGTCTGAATCCTTTGGTGCTTGATAAGGTTAAGGACGGAGACAAGATCTACGGCATTCCGCAGACGGCGTATGCGCTCGGACTTATTTGCAACAAGGAATTATTTGAGCAGGCGGGACTTGTAAATGCCGACGGAACATTGCAATATCCGCAGACATACGATGAATTGGCAAAGACCGCAAAGACGATAAAGGAAAAGACAAATCAAGCGGGCGTGGTATTCCCGACTATGAACAATCAGGGCGGCTGGATATTCACAAATGTTGCATGGAGCTACGGTGTAGACTTTATGGAACAGGATACGGACGGGAAATGGAAGGCTACATTTGATACGCCCGAATGTGTTGCGGCGCTTCAGTACATAAAGGATCTCAAATGGGTACACAATGTTCTTCCCGACAATGCATTTGTCGACATAGAGGAGGAAAGAAAGCTGTTTGCGTCAAATCAGGCGGCAATGTACATAATCCATCCAACGGAGCGTATGCTTGTAAAGAACTACTCGATGAACAAGGATAACATCTGTTTTGCAAGAGTGCCTGAAGGTCCTGCGGGAAGGTATACACTTATGGGCGGCAACTATTATGCGGTATCTCCGCAGTCAACGCCAGAACAGATAGACGCGCTGTTCAAATTCCTGGAGATAAAGGGACATTCTCCCAATGTAACGGAAAAAACAGAGGAATCGCTCTCTATGAGCATGAAGAAGGACAATGACGAGAACGTGCCGGTAATGCGGAAGGCGGCGTTCCCGCTGTGGATAAACAATGAAAGAACTGCGCTTGACACTAAGTTAAGGGAAATGTATGCAAATGTTCCGGACGAGAATTTTGCGGATTATTCATCGTTTATTGATGTTATGGTGCATGAAGAGGAGCCTCAGTGCGCGCAGGAATTATACAGTATTCTGGATTCGGGCATACAGAAGGTGCTTACGGAAAAGGATGCAGACTGTGCAAGCATAGTTAAGGAAATGGCAAACGATTTCCAGAAGAATCATTTGGATAAATTAGATTGACCGGGCACTGCAAGATAGGAGGAATCCCAAGGTGAGGGTAAGTACGAAAACCGATAAACAGAATAAAAAGCTTTCGGCCTTTGTCAGAAAAAACACGGTAGGCTGGCTAATGCTTTTGCCAACCGTACTTTTTGCATACCTTATAGTCTGGCGTCCTACCGTTATGGGCTTTTACAATTCCCTGTTCAGAATGCAGGGCGGCACAAGAGGGGCGTTCATAGGTCTTAAGAACTATGTTGAGATAATAACCGACACCAACTTTTTAAAGGTGCTTACAAATACATTCAAATACACAGGCTATTCTCTTCTGATAGGCTTTATTCCGCCTCTTTTGATAGCGATTTTGCTTAATGAGGCAAGGCGCGGACAGTATATCTTCAGAGTGGGAATGTACATACCCGTTGTTTTGCCTGGCATTGCGGTATATATGCTATGGTCATATATGTATTTGCCGGGCGATGCAGGCTTGCTTAACACTATTTTCGGACTTTTCGGCGCCGATCCGTATGTTTGGCTCCAGGATTCGCGTTTTGCGATAGTTTGGATAGTTGTTACGATGACGTGGAGTGCTATGGGCGGTACGATACTTATGTACTTTGCCGCCCTTCAGGGAATAAATCCCGATTTATACGAGGCGGCGTCGATAGACGGGGCAATGATACGGCATAAGCTCAGATACATTGTCCTTCCCGAAATATATCCGATCGCGCTCTTATTGTTTGTAAGGCAGATAATAGGTGTGTTCCAGGTTATGGAGCAGCCGCTTACAATGACGGGCGGAGGCCCCGACGGCGCAACGGAGTCCTTGGCGCTGCTTGCATATAAATACGCATTTGAATATTTCAAGTTTGACAAGGGTATGGCAACGGGAGTTATTACATTTATAATCCTGATGTTTATGACGATATTCTATACACGGTTAGAGAAAAAGGTAAATCAATAAGGGGTCTTGCGTAATGAAAAGAAAACTTTTAAAAGAGAAAAAAGCCGCCGTTAAAGTATCTACAAGACTTATCGGCGATAACGATATGAAGCGCCCCGTATATAAGTTGATATATCTGCTTATAGTTCTCTTCCTCATAGGTATGTGCATGGTCACGATATTGCCTACGATGTGGATATTCGCTTCGGCATTCAAGGACACAAAGGAATTTCTGGCGGTTCCGCCCACGATAATCCCAAGAAGCTTTGAGCCGGCAAAGATCGTCCAGGTGTGGAAGAACGTAAAATTTATAAGATATCTGAGAAACTCGGGTATCATTATAGCGGGTGACCTTGCCTTTACGGTATTATTCAACGGTATGGCTGGCTATGTATTTTCCAAGCTAAAGCCTGCGGGCAGTAAGTTTATCTACAGACTTATCTTTATAACGATGCTTTTGCCCACGTCGATGAATATGATACCGTTGTATTCGTCATTCGTAAAATTCCCGATACTCGGAATAAATATTACGGGAAGCTTTATTCCGCTGTGGCTTATGAGCGGATTCAGCGCATTTAATATTATGCTGTTCAAGAGCTTTTTCGATTCGGTACCGGCGTCCATTGTAGAGGCTGCAAGAATAGACGGCTCAACAGAGGTGGGAATATTCTTAAGGATAATCATTCCGCTCAGTAAGCCGATAGTTATGGTTGTGTCGATTTTTACGATAGTCGCCGCATGGGGAAACTTTATGTGGCCGTTCCTTATCCTCAAAAAGGAAACGATGCAGCCCGTATCGGTAATGCTGTATAATATGAAGAGTCAGCTTTCGGTGGACAAATACATGGTCGTTATGATGCTTTCGGTGATACCGCCGCTTACCGTATTTTTATGCTTCTCCAGGCAGATCATGGGTGGTGTAACGCTTGGCGGCGTTAAGGAATGATAAATATTTAAGAAAGGGATCGTTTTAAAATGAAAAGGACAGTATACAAATCATTTGCTTTTTGCTTTATATTTGCGGTGCTTTTTGGCATATCCGCGCTTACGGCGTCGGCAAATGAATACTATGTTGATGCCGCTAAAGGAAATGACAGCAACAGCGGAAGCACATCGGCTCCGTTTGCAACGATCCGGCATGCTGCCGATATTGTTCGGCCCGGCGACACCGTAATTATCCGTTCGGGGATATATTATGAAAATATTGATCTTAAGACCAACGGTACAAAGGAGCAGCCCATAATTTTCAAGGCTGAAAGCTTTGAAAGGGATAATGTCATAATCAGCGGCGCAGACAGGGATATTGCGGAGCACAGAAAGAGCTGGACTCTGGAGAATGAGGCTTTGGGCTTGTATTCCATCCCGTTTGAATATCCGATATACCGAATGACGGCAAACGATGTGCAGGTGGTTGAATACCGTTCCCTGCACGGTCTTGAAACATATATATACAACGCTACGGATAATCCGTCGGACTCAAACTATGACGGATATGCTCCGGGCTATGAGCATGGATTTTTCTATGATGATGACAATAAAAAGCTGTATGTCAGATTGGGAAACGACGGGTGCATAGAAACAGACGATCCCAATTCGCCCAACATCACGATAAATGTAACAAGAGTGCCGACCTCCAATTACAGTAATTGGAACGGATCCACCTACAGCGGGCAGGGACAATCGGCAATGACGGGGGAGGAAAGCTTTTTGTTCGGAGTTACGACCGAAGCCTCCTCAAACGTTGTTATAGAGGGTATAACCTTTAAGATGCCCGCGGTTGCGGCGATATGGGCAAGATGTCACGATCTTACGGTAAGTAACTGCTGGTTTATAGGCTGTATCGAGGGAGTAAGAGGCGGCTGTGCCGCAACCTCGGATCCGACCTTTGTCTCAAAGAATATAGTTATAGAATATTGCTTCTATACAAACTATCCCATATATACCGACGCAATAAAGATGATCGAAAAGTACAGGGACAATGCGGCGGCAAGAACTATTGAGGTGGATAATGACGGAAAGATAGTGACCAATGCGGACGGAAAGATCCCAAATGTGACCGTTCCCAAGGTTTTGTGGTTCTGGCATGCCAAGAACGGAATGACCTGTAACTACGAGGGCGGCGGTATCGCCTGCCATATGGGTGAGGACTGGACGATAAGATATTGCCATTTTGACGATTTGCTTGACGGATTTTCGTCGTTTGGAAATTTCAGCTATTGGACGTACACGGTCATGGCGGGAAAAGGGAGCCTCAGGCAGACTCCTGCAAGAAATGTGAAGATATACGGAAACAAATTTGACAAGATACTGGATAATTCCATAGAAATGGAGGACAATGTCCAGGGAATGGAAATAGCGTACAATGAATTTACGCACCAGATATCTCCGTTTTCGTGGCAGCCCCTGTCGGGAATACCGTATGCGACGGATGTAAAGATACACCATAATCTGGTATATAACACATCTGAGGAAAATTGGCTCATATCGAGCGCGAGAAACCATATCGTGCAGGACGGCAAAGCGTACAGAATGTCGTCGCCGCAGTATTTTGCGCTGTTCAAGTTAGGCGCGAGCCAGTCGGATTTCGGAAATCTGTCGTGGATGATAGCGGAGGATTTTCCTATGTCTCCCGACGGCGTGCCGCTTGACGGGGTAAGACCCGGCAATGACGGTATAAGGGTATGGAACAACACTTTTATCCACCCCGATGCGGCGTTTGAGGAAAATGTTGGTTTGCTTGGCGGCGGAGTGGACAATGACAGTAATATTGAATTTAAAAATAATATAATAAATGTAATCGTCTGTGCCGAGGACGGTACCTATAAGGGCGGTTTTAAGGCAGGGCAGGCGTTTACAACAGCAAGAGGAATAAAGTTTACGCATAATATGCTTGTTGCGGGACTTAATATCGAAGGCTCAAGGGAGTTGGGTGATATTTCAGTTTCTTCTGCGCCAAGAACAACATACAGATATGAGCCTATAGACGATGAGGGTATTTATAAGGAAAGCATTGATAAGGTGGGCTTTAAGGATTGGCAAAACGGCAATTTTGAACTGCGATCCGACAGCTCGGCAAGAGGCGCAGGCGTACAGCTCGGATATACGGACGAGGACACAACGGATATGGGAGCGATTCCATACGGAAAGACGTGGAAAGTGAACGCAGGCCCGTATAAGGAGGCTGATGTGAACTTTGACGGCAGGGTAACACTTGAGGACATTGCCAAGGTTGCATACAGCGTCAATGCATCAGCATATAATGCCCGTGCAGATTTTGACTTTAACGGCAAGGTCGATGAGCATGATTTGAGCATTATATTTGAAATATGCGCAAGGAACGGAGATGTATTTAAATGAAGGTAAGATTAAGAAACCTTTGGCTTGTATTATCCGTTGCGGCACTCATGCTTGCGGGCGAGCTAAACGCCTTTGCGATAGAAAGAGTATACATTCTCCCGTCAAGCACACAGGCAAAGGCACCCGATAATTATGTGTTCAAGCTAAAGGACAGCGATGATAAATTTATTTTGCTTGACAATACCGATGAGGGGTATTTCGTGCTAAGGCAAAAATACTGCGCTATAAAGCCGTATTCAAAAAACGGCGAGCCTGTGGCATTTGATCCGGAGGATGAGAACAGTATCGCATATTGGTTAAATCATGACTATCTTGAGGACGAAACGCTTACCACGCGCCTTCCCAAAATTATGCTTGATAATCTTGTTGAGCGTGTATACCATACAGAGGGCGGCGGCTCATCAACACCGTTTAAGTCAGATTATGATGTAAAGTGTAAGGTGGTACTGCTTTCACAGACGGAATGGTCAAAATATAACGGCAAGTACGGCTACGCCGATGACGGCAGCTCATCATTCTGGGTTTTAAGGACTGCAAGAGAGCTTACCGGCTCACCGCTTGTTTCGGCAATATCTGCGCCGAATGCCGGCCTTACCGTTGACGGAAAATGGAGCAGTTCTGTCGGCATAAGACCTGCGTTTTATCTTTCAAAGGACTTCTTTGAAAAAGCAAGCGTGGACATAGAAAATACAGGCGATGCGGTAATATCTGTTATAAGACAAAGCAAAGCAGAACCAAAGCTTATGAGTCTGTATTCATCATCAGAGCTTCAGGCTCTGCTCAATACCGATATATCTCCTATGGCGGAGGCTGTTACGATAACAGGCAGAGGAATTGTCGGAGAAAAGATTACAGGCAAGTACAATTTCGTATCCCTTGATTCAAACGGTGAGAGCGGAACGACTTTCCAGTGGCAGAAAAGTAAGGACAAGACGACATGGTCAGCAATATTGGGTGCAGACACAGCAGAATATGTTCCCACAACTGCCGATGTGGGCTATTACATAAGAATGAGAGTAAGCCCCATGACAAGCACTATGGCGGGCTCGTCGTACGAATCCGTACCGTTAAGCTGTGCCATACGCCCTGTTTCAAAGCCTGTGGCGGACAATGTGAGGATAATTTGCGATACCGGCATAAAGCCGGGCAAAATATTGGACGCGGCATATTCGTTTTATGATGAAAACCGTGATATATGCAGTGAAACGGAATACAGCTGGGAGATATCCGCCGATATGGCAGAAGCAAGCCCTGTGGGAAATGAAAGATATTATAAAATCACAAACGCCGATGCGGGCAAATATATAAGAGTGGGAATAATCCCGAAAAAGCAGACAAATTCAGCTTCCGGGCGCGTGACGGTTGCAGGCGATACCGTATATTCCGATTGGCAGGAGGTGCAGAATCTGCCGACGGCGTCCGATGTAAAGATTTACAGAGGCGCAGACCTTAGCGTGACCGTTTCAAAGACGGACGGAAAAATAACGCTTGCAAGTATGCTTATGCCGGCTGTAAATAAGAATATCGAAAAGCTTACCGCAAGCTACAGTATTCAGGGCAGCGCCGAATATACCGCAGTCTGCCAGTGGCAGGGCTCGGACACAAAAGACGGTGAGTATTCCTGCATAAGCACAGGCACGAATGTTTTGGAGTATACTCCGTCCGCCACAATGTGGGTAAGGGCGATGGTTTATACCGAAAATTCCCAAGGCATGGGCAACCCCGTGTATTCAAAGCCCATGTACATAGGAAAGGATAAGGCACAAAATGACAGCGGCGAGTCCCAAATATCATGGGGGCTTGCCGGCGGAAAAACCTATGAGATATGGATAGTAAACGATGTAAAAAGGAACAGCTATGCCTATAGCTTTAACGTTATCGGAACGAAAATACCGAGGATAACCTCAGATAAATACCGTATAGAAACGGTTTCGGATCCCGGCGGTGCAAAGGTTGTGGGAACGCTCGTTTCAGATGTATACAGCTCCATGCTTTGCTTTAAAGCGGGAGAGGTAAGAGCGGATGAAGATACGGTGCTTACAGTATCGGATATATTGACGGTATCGCCGGGAGCAGACGGCGGCACGGAGTCCG
>CACZPW010000072.1 GCA_902783115.1 uncultured Ruminococcus sp.
ATCCCACGATAACAAGAAGATATGTCCAGTCATACATTCCGTAATACATAATTTTTCCACTCCTTATAAACTGTTTTTATATCAGATACCAAGCACTGCGCCTGTTTCTACGCTGTGACCTCTTGCATAATCCGTCACCTTCATTTTTTTACTGCCCGGAAACTGCGCAACGTCTATATACATTGCGCCGTCGCCCGTATATACCTTCATTCCCGTCTTGTCGATGCCCGCTATTTTGCCCGGCTCACCCGTACCGTCCGCCTTATATGCGGTTGCAATTTTTAACACCTCACCCTTATACAGTGTCCACGCAAGCGGCCACGAATTCATACCGTATATAAGATTTATTATACTTTTTGTCGGCATCGCCCAGTCGATCTTAGCATCGTCCCTGCTTATCATTTTGGCGTAGGTGGATTTATCATCGTCCTGCTTTATCGGTGTCACCGAGCCGTTTTCTATCATTTCAAGAGTTTTTACCAAAAGTTTGCCGCCGATATCGCTAAGCCTCTCAAACAGACTTTCCGCCGTTTCATATTCGCCTATCGGTGTTTTTTCAACGCTTAAAATATCCCCCGTATCAAGCCCCTTTGACATCTGCATTATCGTAACGCCCGTTTCTGCTTCGCCGTTTATCACCGCCCACTGTATCGGCGCGGCGCCCCTGTATTTGGGGAGTATGGAAGCGTGTACGTTTACACACCCGTATCGGGGGTAGTTTATTATATATTCGGGCAAGATCTTTCCGTATGCCGCAACCACTATTATATCGGGCCTCATAGCATCCAAAAGTCCTGATATCGCGCCGTCCTTTAAGGTCTCGGGCTGATAGACATCAAGCCCGTGCTTTTGCGCCTCAAGCTTTACATCGGTAGGCTGAAGCTTGTGGCCTCTGCCCTTAGGTCTGTCGGGCTGTGAAATGACTCCGACTATATCCATACCCGACTTTACAAGATATTCAAGCGATCTTGCGGCAAAATCGGGCGTTCCCATAAACAAAATCTTCATTTTGCATTCCTTTCGGTCAATGTCCTGTTATTCCTTTTCACAATACTCCGTAACATGCTCACGGAACAATATTCCCTCCAGATGCTCCACCTCATGGCACATTGCTCTTGCCATAAGTCCCTGACCTGTCATCTTAAACCGCCGCCCGTTCCTATCCTGCGCTCTTACCGTTACGGTTTCCGGTCTTTCCACCATTCCGTAAACGCCGGGTACGGACAGGCAGCCCTCCGAGCCGTTCTGTGTGCCCTTTTGACTGATTATTTCGGGATTTATAAGCTCAACAAGCCCCTCGCCGACGTCTATTATAACCGCTCTCTTTAATATCCCGACCTGCGGTGCGGCAAGACCGACGCCGCCCGCCTTTTGCATCGTTTCATACATATCGTCAAGCAGAGTGTGCAGTTTTTCATTAAAAACCTTGACCTCCTTACATCTCTTTGTAAGGATCTCGTCGCCTTCAACTCTTATCTCACGAATCGCCACAGTGTATTACCTCTCTTCTTCCGTCTTATATTTAAAGCATATTCGGATCTTTATCAATAACGACAATTACGTTTTTATAATTTTTATGCGTCTTACACGCCTTGTGCGCCTTTAATAAAACTCCGTTCAGCCTATCGTAATCTTCACATTTGATAATTATTCTGTATCTGTATTTATTGTTTATTTTTGCAAGCCCGTCCGGCACAGGCCCCAGAATTTGGGTCCTCTGCCCCGTATCTGTAAGGAATTTTGCAAAATATGCCGCCGCACCCGAAACCAGACTCCTTGACGAGCCCGAAAAAAGTATCGCAACTATCATACTGTAGGGCGGATACCACATAAGCTTGCGCTCCTTTATCTCGCCCTCGTAAAAGCTGTTGTAGTCATGACTTTTGACAAGGCTTACAGCCTCATTATCGGGGCTGTAGGTCTGAATTACGGCTCTGCCCGTTTTTTTGCCCCTGCCCGCACGTCCCGAAACCTGACAAAGCATTGCAAAGGTACGTTCCGAGCTTCTGTAATCGCTGATATTTAACATCGTATCTGCGCTTATTACGCCTACAAGCGTGACATTCTCAAAATCAAGTCCCTTTGCGACCATCTGCGTACCGATAAGGATATCGGTGCCGTTTTTTACAAACTCGGAGAGTATTTTTTCATGCGACTCCTTTTTCCCCGTCGTATCAACGTCCATTCTGAGTACCGACGCTTTTGGAAACAGCCGCTTTACCTCCTCCTCGACACGCTGGGTGCCGACTCCGAAGTACCTTATATACTTACTGCCGCAGCTTGGACACAGCTTATAGTTTGGGTGCGTATAACCGCAGTAATGACATTTTAAGCTGTCACCGTATTTGTGATAGGTAAGCGTTATTGAACAGTTCGGGCATTTTGCGACATATCCGCAGCTTCTGCACGATACGAAGGTCGAAAATCCCCGCCTGTTAAGAAACAGTATGGTTTGTTCCTCGTTTTTGAGATTTTTTCCTATCTCCCTGTAAAGACTTCTCGAAAAAATGCTCTTGTTGCCCGACGCAAGCTCGTTTCGCATATCAA
>CACZPW010000073.1 GCA_902783115.1 uncultured Ruminococcus sp.
CTTTGTGCAGGATTTCAAGCCGAAGCTTTCAGGGGTGACTTCATATTGATTGATTTTTCCTCCGCGTACCTCGGCAATGACAGTTTTGCCGCACGCTGAAATCTCGTCAAATCCGTCCACGCCGTAAACCACAAGCGCGTCAGTTACACCGAGTTTGATGAGAGCGGTTGCAATCTTTTCAACATATTCCTCGCTGAAAACGCCGAGTACCATTTGGCACACCTTGCCGGGGTTGGTAAGAGGTCCTAAAATATTAAATACCGTTCTTATTCCAAGCTGTTTTCTTACAGGCGCAACGTACTTCATTGCACTGTGATATTTCTGAGCGAAGAAGAAGGCAATATTGTTTTCTTCCAGGCTCTTATGCATAAGCTCCGGCGCACAGTCAATTTTTACGCCGAGCATTTCAAGACAATCTGCAGTGCCGCTTTTTGATGAGGCAGCCCTGTTGCCGTGCTTTGCAATTTTTACACCTGCTGTCGCCGCTACAAGCGCTGAGGTCGTTGAAATATTAAAGGAGTTGGACTTGTCGCCGCCTGTGCCGACAATATCAAGCGCATTTCCGTTAATTTCAAAGGGGAGTGCCTTTGAGCGCATTCCGTCCGCAGCTCCTGCAATTTCATCCTCCGTTTCGCCTTTCATCGCCAACGCCGTTAAAAATGCTGCCGTAACCTCGGGAGAAACACCGCCGCTCATAATTTCATCAACAGCATCTTTTGCCTCATCGTAAGATAAATTTTGTTTTGCCGCAACCTTAGTGAGTAATTCTGTAATCATATCATTTTCCTCCTAAAAAATTATTTATTATAGTTTGTCCGTCGGGCGTCATAATAGATTCGGGATGAAA
This sequence comes from uncultured Ruminococcus sp., assembly GCA_902783115.1. Taxonomy (GTDB): domain Bacteria; phylum Bacillota; class Clostridia; order UBA1381; family UBA1381; genus 12844. Next base: position 848 of record CACZPW010000073.1, read on the forward strand.
TTGGACGCCCCAGATATTTTTTGTTTTGTGCTTTACTGCCATGATTTCGCCGTCGTCTGCGCGTGCAATTACTTTTAAGCAAGCAGGTATCGTGCTTTCGTCTGCCGCAAGGGAATGATACCTCGCTACCTTGATTTTACCGCCGAGTCCTTTGAATAACTCGTCGCTGCCGTCGACTTCACAAACGCTTTGTTTACCGTGCATCAGTTGCTTTGCATATGTCACGGTAGCACCGTATGCTTCGCAAATTGACTGATGTCCGAGGCAGACGCCGAGAATTCTTGAGGTATCGCCGAGCTCTTTTGCCACTTCAACGCACACGCCTGCGTCAGAAGGTCTCTTCGGTCCCGGTGAAAGAATGATATATTTAGGGCCAAGCGCTTTTATCTCGTCGACTGTCATTTCATCATTTCGTATTACCTTTATATCGGGATTCACCGTCCCGACAAGCTGATAAAGGTTGTAGGAAAACGAATCGTAATTATCAATCAGAAGTACCATTATCTGTCCTCCTTCTTTGAAGCCAGACTGATTGCCTTTACCACCGCCTTGGCTTTATTAATGCATTCCTGATGCTCCTTTTCAGGGTCGGAGTCGGCAACGATACCTGCTCCCGAGCGAATAAACACTCTGCCGTTTTTTTTATAAGCAAGGCGGATGGCGATACAGGTGTCAAGATTCCCCGTGAAATCAATATATCCTATTGCGCCTCCGTAAATGCCGCGTTTGTTATTTTCAAGCTCGTTTATTATCTGCATTGCTCTGATTTTCGGCGCGCCCGAAAGCGTACCTGCAGGAAGAACGGAATCTACAGCGTCAAGCGCCGCCCTATCACTGCGGATAGTTCCCTTAACCGTCGAGCCGATATGCATGACGTGAGAAAAACGAAGAATTTTGTGGTAGCCTTCAACATGAACGGAGCCAAATTCGCTGATTTTACCGATATCATTCCTGCCGAGGTCAACCAGCATATTGTGCTCGGCGAGTTCCTTTTCATCAGACAAAAGCGACTGCTCAAGCGCCTTGTCCTCGTTGTCCGTTTCACCTCTCGGTCTTGTTCCTGCAAGCGGGTAGGTTGACAGCGTTTTGTTTTCTAGCTTAACAAGTGTTTCAGGTGATGCGCCGGCAATCTCTATATCATCTGATGAGAAGTAGAACATATACGGCGA
>CACZPW010000074.1 GCA_902783115.1 uncultured Ruminococcus sp.
AACCTATGCAAACGAGGCTTTGGGTGATGAGTTTGAAGGCTATGAATTGTCGGAGGAGCCTGTTTTCTCCTACAAGGTAAATATCCCGTCGGATATCAATGTGCAGGAGGCGCTTTCAAAGCTTCGTGAGCTTGAAGAGGAGGAGCCGGGGCTTTGCATAGAATGGAACGAGCATTTCGGCGAGATACGCCTGCAGCTTATGGGCGAGGTACAGCTTGAGGTGATACGCCGCATAATAAAGGACAGATACGGTATCGACGCCGAATTTTCGCAGGGCTCGATAATATACAGGGAAACGATAGAGAATACGGTTGAGGGCGTAGGTCATTACGAGCCGCTCAGGCATTATGCGGAGGTACATCTTATGCTTGAGCCTCTGCCGAGGGGAAGCGGACTTCAATTCGCTGCAAGCTGCAGCGAGGATATTCTTGACAGGAATTGGCAAAGGCTTGTGCTTACGCATCTTAGGGAAAAAAAGCATTTGGGCGTTTTAACGGGCTCACCCATAACCGATATGAAAATAACTCTCGTATCGGGAAGGGCGCATTTAAAGCATACCGAGGGCGGAGATTTCAGGCAGGCGACATACCGCGCGGTGCGTCAGGGACTTATGTGCGCAAAAAGCGTGCTGCTTGAGCCTTGGTATAAATTCTCCCTGGAGCTGCCGGCGGAAAATGTGGGGCGCGCAATGACGGATATTGAAAAAATGGGCGGTAAAATCGAGCCGCCGAAGCATCTGAGCGCAGATACGGCGGTCTTGACGGGCAGTGCGCCCATATCCAAGATCCACGGCTATACAATGGAAATAACCGCATACACGCACGGGCTCGGGCGGTTATCGTGCAGCTTTTTGGGGTATGATAGATGCAGTGACCGGGAAGAGGCGGTAAAAAACAGCGGCTACGATCCCGAAGCGGATATTTACAATTCGCCCGACAGTGTTTTCTGCGAACACGGCGCAGGCTTTACGGTAAAGTGGAATGAGGTAAGCAGGTATATGCACCTTGACGCACAGAAGGAAAAGGCACAGGCAAAGGCTTCAGAGGTCAGAAAAGCGTCGGCATACGGGGCGGACGATGAGGAGCTGTTAAAGATATTCGAGGCAACGTACGGGAAGATCGCAAGAAAGAGCGTAAAGCCCATGCAAAGGGTAGAGGAGATCATAAAATACAAAAAAGCAAAGGTAAAAACGGACGGAAAGGATTATCTGCTTATCGACGGGTACAATATAATTTTTGCCTGGGACAGCTTAAAGGAGCTTGCAAAAACAAGCCTTGAGGCGGCGCGGGAGGCGCTTATAGACAGGGTCGCAACATACCGCGCAATGACTCAAAACGAGGTTATAATAGTATTTGACGCCTACAGAGTAAAGGGCAACAGAGGCGAGCTTGAAAAGGTCAAGGATATGAGTATCGTATATACTAAGGAAGCGGAAACAGCCGATTCGTATATAGAGCGTGCAACGCATGAGCTTTCAAAAAGGCACAGGGTACGGGTTGCGACCTCGGATAACCTCGAACAGCTTATAATTCTGGGGAACGGTGCGTTAAGAGTGAGTGCGGCGGAGTTTTTGGACGAAATAAACCGTACAGACGACGAGATAATGAAAATACTTGACGATAGCAACAGGGAAAATATGCGTGAATTCAAGGACGCAACCAAGCCGGAAATACGGTAGAAAAGGAAATATCCGAATGAAAATACTTGTAATATTCACGGGCGGAACGATAGGCTCAAAGCTGACGGACGGCTTTATAAGCCCCGATAGGGGTGCGCCATACGCGCTGCTTGAAAAATTCAAATATCCCGGTATCGGCTTTGATACCGTAAGCCCGTATACGATACTGAGTGAAAACCTTTCGGTAAAGGAGCTTAATATTCTGCTCGATACGGTGCGTAAAAGCCTGCACATGGGCTATGACGGGATCATAATAACTCACGGAACGGACACTCTGCAATACAGTGCGGCGGCGGTTTTGGAATGTGTCAAAAATACGGCTGTACCCATAGTTTTCGTATCGTCAAACTATCCCTTGGAGGATGAGCGCGCAAACGGGTATGAAAACTTTAAAAATGCAGTTTCGTTTATTGTGACAAAGCCCTTGCCCGGCACATATATAAGCTATAAAAATACGGGCGAAACGCCTAAAATACATTTGGCGGACCGGGTTTTATCGCACAGTGAAGCCGATGACGGCATATATTCGATGCATGGCAGATATTATGCCCGCAGGGAGGATAACGGGATAATAATAAATCCGGAATGTGAAAGGGACGAAAAGGGCGGCGAGGACACGGCGCTTTGTGAAGACCCGGGGATATTGGTGCTTGACAGCTACGTCGGGAATATGTATATCAAAACGCCCGGAACGGTAAATGCGATAATCATAAGACCGTATCATTCGGGCACGCTTGATTTGAAAAATAAGAGGCTTATAAATTTATTGGAGCAATATAAAGAAATACCGAAGCTTTTGGTCGGCGCAATGCCCGATATGCCGTATGATAGCAAGCGGGACTTTGAAAAATATGATATCACGCCCGTATCCGTTCCGTTTATAACGGCGTATATGCGGGTATGGGCGAAGATAAGTCGTGGCTTATTAAATAAACCGAGACAGGGAAGAAGTAATAAGGAATAGGGAAGAAGTAAGGAAGGGATAAGAAATGATATTGGCACTTGATATAGGAAACTCAAACATTGTAATAGGCTGCTGCACGGACGACAAAATATTGTTTTCGGAGCGTATTTCAACCGATCAGTCGGCAACGGCGTTTGAATACGCAATGATCATAAACAACATACTCCAGATGTATAATATAGAGCGTGCCGATATAAGCGGCGCGGCAATATCATGCGTTGTGCCGAGTCTTACAAACACCTTGAAGGCTGCGATAAAAAAATCGGTCGACTGCGATGCGCTTATAGTGGGACCGGGGATAAAAACGGGCGTGAAAATAGCGTGTCAGAATCCCGCACAGCTTGGCGCGGATCTTGTGGTAGATACGGTTGCGGGTATAAACTGCTACGGCGCACCGCTCATCATAGTCGATATGGGAACGGCAACGACGATATCGGCGGTCGATAAAGACGGCAGCTACATGGGAACGGTAATAATGCCCGGAGTTATGATCTCGCTTAATTCGCTTGTAGGCGGTACGGCGCAGCTTCCGAAAATACCGCTTGAAAAGCCCGATACCGTTATCGGCACAAATACGGTCGATTGCATGAAATCGGGTATAATGTACGGAACGGCGTCAAATATCGACGGTATGATTGACAGGATACGGGAGGAAATGGGTCAGGATGCAAGGGTAGTGGCAACGGGCGGTCTTGCGCCGAGGATAATACCGCTTTGCAGGCATGAAATAACGGTTGATGATGAGCTTTTGTTAAAGGGGCTTATGATAATATACAATAAAAACAAATAACACATGCGGAGAGCTTATGATTTTAGTAATAGCAGAAAAGCCGTCGCTTGGGCGTGATATCGCGCAGGCGCTTCCGGGCAATGTGACGGGCAAAAACAGAGCATATATAGAAAAGGGCGACTATGTGATAACATGGGTGTTCGGGCATATGCTGACCTTAAAGGAACCGGAGGATTACAACGGCGAATATAAAAAGTGGGACATATCTGCGCTTCCCATATACTTTGACAACTGGGGGTTAAAGATCGGCAAGGACGAAAACACTCAGTCGGGTTGGGAAACGAAGGCTCAAAGAGTTAAGCTTATCGGTGAGCTTTTGCAAAGGTCCGATTCGGTCATCCATGCGGGCGATCCGGACGAGGAGGGTCAGCTTTTGGTCGATGAGCTTCTTACATGGTTTGATTATAAAAAGCCCGTAAAAAGGCTCAATACGGGCGATACGACGGAGGGCGGCTTAAAAAAAGCGCTCCTTAATATGAGTGATAACGAAAAATTTGTAAACGAGGGCGTAAGCGCGTATGCAAGGTCGGTTGCGGATATGATGGTCGGCGTGAACATAAGCCGCTTTTTCACCTGCACTAACAAGGGCGTGCTTTTGTCGGTAGGCAGGGTGCAGACTCCCACGCTCGGGCTTGTCGTAAACCGTGACCGCCAGATAGAGGGGCATACAAAATCGACATATTACGATATTTACGCCGATGTTTTTATAGACCAAAGGACTGTAAGAACAAAGTATACGATAAAATCAAAGGACGATAATAAAATCGAAAATCCCGATATTGCTAAGGGAATAAAAAATGCATTAAAAGGCAGGGAGCTTCCTGATATAACGGTGGAGGAAAAAACGGTAAACGAGGACCCGCCGCTTCCGTTCAATCTTGTAAAGCTTCAAAGCTATGCAAGCAGTCATTTCGGGTACAACCCGTCCGATGTCATGCGTATAACGCAGTCGTTGAGGGAAACGCATAAGGCGATCACTTATAACCGCTCGGACTGTCAGTATCTTACGGAGGAGCATTATAAGGAGGCGCCCAAAACGCTCGCGCAGGTCATCGAAAATATAAAATACAAGCCCCGTGAGCTTGATACCTCCATACATTCAAAGTGCTTTAACGATAAAAATGTAACGGCGCATTTTGCCATAATCCCGACAAACAACAGAGTAAACCTTGACAGGCTTACGGAGGAGGAAAAAAATATATACCTTGCGGTCTGTAAATTTTACATGGCGCAGTTTTTGCCAAAGGCGGTAAAGGTAAAGAAAAAGCTAAGCGTTTCGGTCGATGATAATGCGGAGCTTTTGGCATATTCGACGACGGTCGTAAAAGAGGGATATCTTGCGATATTTAAGGACGCCAAGAAAGAGGAGGAAACGGAGCTTTCCAAAATCGAAGCGGGAGAATATGCGGGTACCGTTACCGGCACGGTCGTTGAGGAAAAGGAAACAAAGCCGCCGTCAAGGTATACGAAAGCCACTCTGAACGAGGATATGACAAGGATAGCAAAGTATGTAAGCGATCCGAATATCCGTCAGATGCTGCTTGATAAGGACAGGGACAAAAAGGGCGAAAACGGCTCAATAGGCACGTCCGCCACAAGAAGCTCCATAATAGACGGACTTATCGAAAAGGGCTATTTAATAGAAGACGGGAAAAAGCTCATATCCACCGAGCTTGGCAGGGAGCTTTACAGGATCCTGCCCGATGAGATAAAGCAGGCGGATCTGACCGCAAAATGGTGGGCGATACAGGAGGATATAAAATCGGGCGCCAAAGGCTATACGGCGCTTACGGATAACGTGCTTGAAACCATAAAAAATATCCTGGGTAACACTTATCCGAATGTCGATACATCGGTTATGACAAAAAGCTTCACCTCTAAGTTTTACGAGGTTTTGGGTACTTGTCCCTTATGCGGCGGAAATATTATAGAAAGCCCCAAGGCGTTTGGGTGCAGTAACTGGCGTGAGCCCGTATCGTGCAGGTTTACGATATGGAAAAATCCGAAAATGCCGCTTTTGAAAAACGTTACCGTTACAAAAGCGCAGGCAAAAAAGCTTGTCGAGGGAAAGAGCGTAAAATTTAAAAAGCTTATCGACAAGGATAATAAGCCCTTTGACGCGGAAATGAAAATAGAGGTCGATAAGGATTCTGACTTCCCCGTAAAATTCGTGTTTGCGGATAAGACGGTATTGGGAAAATGCCCCAAGTGCGGTGCCGATGTGGTTGAGAACAAAACCGCCTTCGGCTGTGTGGGAAGGTGCGGCTTCGGCATTTTAAAGGAAACGGACAGAGGGCCTTTCCAAAAAACCAAAATAGGCGTTACGGCAATGAAGAAATGGTTAAAGGGCGAAGGCGTGGAATTTAAAAAGCTCATAAACAAAAACGGCGACGAGTGCGCCGCAAGGGTATCGCTTGTGTTTAACAAAGCGACAAACAGGGTAGATTATAAATTTGAGAGGATAAACGAAGAATGAAAAAGCTTGAAGAACAGCTCCGCGAAGGACAGTATGTGTCCACAAGTCACGGAATAAGCATGTATCCCATGCTCAGAAACAGCCGTGATATGATAGTTGTAAAGCCGGTTACAAGGCGGCTTAAAAAATACGAGGTGCCGCTTTATAAGCGTGATATTGACGGGGCATACGTTCTGCACCGTGTGATTGACGTGGGCAAGGACAGCTATACGATACGCGGCGATAACTGCTATCAGAAGGAATACAATATCCGTGACGATCAGATTTTAGGCGTGCTTACGGAGTTTTACAGGGGCAAGCTCCACGTAGACTGTAAAAGCAGGGGTTTTTTGATATATTCGCGTATTGCCGTGCTTGTGCATCCCGTTCAGATGTTTTTCAAGAAAACAAAGTATATCGCATACAGGGTGCTGTCAAAGATAAAACACAGCCTGATAAAATAATGTAAAAGTAATGTCATTTGACATTTATGCGGTTTGAATGTATATTATAGGTAAAAAGCGAAGGGAGTGACGGTTACGGTGCGTATATTGAAGCGGGTTTATGATATATCGGTGGATTTTATATGCAAGCTTATGGATGACTATGTAGGCGTATATGCCGCGCAGGCGTCGTTTTTCATTGTCATATCCGTTGTTCCGTTCCTTATGCTTTTATTGAGTC
>CACZPW010000075.1 GCA_902783115.1 uncultured Ruminococcus sp.
GCTTAATCTCAATGAGCTTTACGAATATATTAAGGGCGCCCACAGAACGGACGCCCTGTCAAAATGCGGTATGCTTGAATTTTTATACGAGCATCTGCCAAAGGATTATGAGATACGCCTGGAAAATATTTTGTAGGTAATGACCCGTGTGTCATTCAGCCCGGCGTATCTCCCGGTTTAACCGTATAAATGTTCAAAAACAGAAATGACCTCAAGCTTTGTGGGAACCTTCGGATTTGTTGCCGTACAGCTGTCCGATATCGCCTTATCAGCCATGGAATCGATGGCATTGAAATACTCCGTCCTGTCGATCCCGCACTGGGAAACGGTAAGAGGGATATTCATTTCCTTGTTCATAAACTGCACCCAGCTTATCAATGCCCGGACGGTCGTTATTTCGTTAAAGTTCGAACAGCCCAGAAGCTTTGCCACATTCACGTATTTTCTTACGCACGGCGGGTATTCCTTCTGCGATTTTGAATGAATGGTGATGCCCGAATTATATTCGATTATAAACGGGAGCAGCATTGCATTTGCCCTGCCGTGAGGGATATGGAACTTACCGCCCAAGGCGTGAGCCATGCCGTGATTGAGTCCCAATGATGCGCTGTTGAAGGCAAGCCCCGCAAGACACGACGCAATGTGCATTTTCTGCCTTGCGTGGGTGTCGTTATTGTCAAGGTATGAGCGGAGCAGGAACGTTCCGCATATTTCTATCGCTTTTTCTGCCAAAGCTGCGCTGAATTCGTTGTTGTTTATGCTTACATACGCTTCTATCGCATGGGTAAGAACGTCCATGCCCGTATCAGCCGTAACGGCGGCGGGGACGGACTTTACCAGTGCGGCGTCCAATATAGCCTCAGTCGGGAGCATGGAATCGGACACAAGCGGATATTTGATATCCTTTGACGGATCCGTAACGACTGCAAACGAGGTGACCTCAGAGCCTGTTCCCGAGGTCGTGGGTATGGCTATAAGCGCAGGGATCTTGTCCGACGCTCTTGAGGCAAATTCCCGTATGGATTTTGCCGAATCAATGGCGCTGCCGCCGCCGACGGCGATAACGCAGTCGGGATTGTAGTTAAGGAGCGCCTTTACGCCAAGCTCGATTTTTTCAAGCGGCGGATCGGGAACAACGTCCGAGAATACCTCATATTCGGTATACCCGTCCTGCAGACGCATGGTTATCATTTGAAGCATCCCGCTTTTTACAACAAACGGGTCTGTAATGATAAACGCCCTGTTGTAGGGAATATTTGCCAGTCTGTCAAGTGAATTTTCACCGAAATATATTTTGGTTCTTATATCAAAGCTTTTCATAATCAGAATTATCTCCGTATTGTATTTTGTTTAGACCATTATACAGTAAAATAAGCGTTTTTACAAGAGTAATTTGGATATATTTTCAAATAATGAAAAAAGGTAAAAAATGTGCGTGCATATTTTCCTAAAAATATTGCTTTTTATATCTGTTTATGCTAAAATATAGTGTAGTTTTACAGAGATTAGAGGTTGATTAAAGTGAATTTATTTAAAAAGTTTGTGAGCTTAGTAACAGCAACGGTAACGGCAATGTCTTTGACATCGGCACTTGCAAATGATTATACATACGAGTATCAGAATTTCATTGCAAATGTCGTTGTGCCGCAGAGCGGGCTTTGCGATACCGCAAAATCGTATGCGGGTCATGAAAACGAGATGCCTGCGAGCGAGTATTTTGCCGGACTCATATCGGCATTCAGAGTGGATCTGGACGCTGACGGGGATATGGAGCTTGTGTTGGTCGGCGATAACGTGGTAAGCGTATATAAGATCGTTGAGGGCGCGCCGAAATTTGCGGCGTCGTATCTTGCAACGCTTGTTTGCGATTACGGCGAATCCTTTGCAAACGTGTTTGTAAAAACCCGCAATGACAGGGACTATTTATGCGTTGAGACCTTTGAGGATTCAGGCTCGGAAAAGTCGTATAAGCTTAAAATGATGGTGTTGGATTCGGATAAGCTCAAGCTTGAAAATGCCTGCACAGTTGAAAAAACATATAAGGACGATTATGTAAAGGAGGCGGCAAGTCTCCAGCTTGAGGAGAAGACAACGATCTATTCAAGCACTACCGCAAACGGCGCAACGACCGTTGTAAACGCGGATAATTATTCGGATCTCTACGATGCGGTATGGCAGATGTTAAATGCAATGGGCTTTGAAAGACCGAGCTTTATAAATTCCGTAAACAGACTTATGCTTGACAGAACGGATGCGGATATGCATTTTGAAATAACCAATGTCACAAGCGACGTCACATTAAAATCGTATGTAAGAGCAAGCGGAATACGCACATCGCAAAAGCCTGTAGTATATTTTTCGGACAAGAGCGAGCTTGCAGCTTTGAACGTTGAGCCTGCCCAAACTCCGGAGCCGACTCCGGTCGCGGTCGTTGATGAAACGCCGGAGCCTTTGCCGACCGATGAGCCGCAACCCACGACCGAGCCTTTGCCTACCGTGGCGCCGGTCGTTAAGGGGATTACGGTAATGATAGACGGAAAACAGCTTGAATTTGAGGATCAGGGCGCTTGCATAGTAAACGACAGGACTATGGTGCCGATGCGTCTGA
>CACZPW010000076.1 GCA_902783115.1 uncultured Ruminococcus sp.
CTTTCTTTTTCATCGTGTTCACTCTCCTGAAAATATTATATCATATTTTCACTCTTTGAACAGTCCGATTTTATTATACAAGTTTCAAGTTTCACTTCTTCCTTATTCACTATTACTTATTACTTCAAAAATCGGCAAAATTTTTTAAGAAAGAGTGAATAGTGAATAGGTAATAAGTAAAAATCGGCAAAATTCTGTCGAACTTTGCCGATTTTTGGAGCTGGTAATGGGACTCGAACCCGCGACCTGCTCATTACGAATGAGCTGCTCTACCGACTGAGCTATACCAGCATAACGGTAAAATTAAGCGGAAGGGAAAATACTTCCGCTTAATATACAATTACCCTAAAAGTGTACGCGCTATTGCGTTTATCTCTTTACCGTCAGCTCTGCCCTTGGTTTTCGGCATAACATACGCCATAACCTTACCCATATCCTTGACACTCTGAGCGCCTGTTTCAAAAACCGCTTCTTTTACGATCTCCTCAAGCTCCTCATGCGTAAGCTGTGCCGGTAAATATTCCATCAAAATTTCTATTTCTTTTTTCAACTGTGCGACTAAATCGTCGCGGCCACTCTTTTCATAATCCGGAAGTGAGTCACGGCGCTGCTTTAACTGTTTTGCAATCACATCAAGCACGCCTTCATCATCAAGAGTTACCCTTTTATCCACTTCGATCTGCTTTATTCCTGCCCGTATAAGCTGGACAACGTTCTTGCAGACCGTGTCTTTTTCACGCATCGCGACTTTTAAATCGTCGTTAAGCTTTTCCTTGAGTGACATTATATCCGTCATCTCCTTTGGGTATTAAATTAATACTTTCTCTTTCTTGCCGCTTCAGACTTCTTCTTGCGCCTTACGCTTGGCTTTTCGTAGTGCTCACGCTTTCTTATCTCCGACATAACACCGGACTTAGCACACTGACGCTTAAATCTACGAAGAGCGCTATCTAACGATTCATTTTCTTTTACTCGTACTTCAGACATCTTTATCCCTCCTTCCGGCAAGTCAATTATCAAATAGACTTGATGGAAGTTATATGCATAACCATACAACACATGATATTATACATTATATCCACTGTAATTGTCAAGTTTTTTGTACAAGTTTTTTTAAAATTCCATAATTTTTTTCAGCGTTTCGTTTACCGCCTCCAAAAATTCCTGAGTGTTTACCTTTTTCCTATTCGGAAGCGTTGATAAAAGATACAGATCGCCCGTCATTATCCCCGATTCTATGGTGTCGATCGTTGCCTTTTCAAGATTATCCGCAAACTTCATAAGCCCGGGCAAATTATCAAGCTCTCCCCTCTTTCTTAACGCGCCCGTCCATGCAAAGAGCGTTGCAACGGAATTTGTGGAGGTTTCCTCACCCTTCAAATGCTTATAGTAATGGCGCTGTACTGTACCGTGAGCGGCCTCATATTCGTATATGCCCTCGGGCGATACCAGAACGGACGTCATCATCGCAAGTGAGCCGTACGCCGTAGCGACCATGTCCGACATCACGTCGCCGTCATAGTTCTTGCACGCCCATATATATCCGCCGTTTGAACGGATAACTCTTGCAACCGCATCGTCAATGAGCGTATAGAAATACTCGATGCCCGCCTCCTCGAATTTTTCCTTGTAGCCGGCGTTAAATACCTCTTCAAAAATATCCTTGAAGGTATGGTCGTACTTTTTGGAAATAGTGTCCTTACTCGAAAACCACACGTCCTTTTTTGTATCAAGCGCATAGTTAAAGCACGATCTTGCAAACGATTCAATGGACTTGTCCTTATTGTGCATACCCTGAATAACACCGTCGCTGTCGGAAAAATCATAAATAAGCTCTCTTTCTTCGTTTCCGTTTGCGTCCGTTGCGACAAGCTCGCATTTTGAACCCTTTTTAATGCGCATTTCCGTATTCTTATAAACATCGCCGTATGCGTGGCGGGCAATGGTAATGGGCTTTGTCCAGGTGGGTATGTACGGCGTTATTCCCTTTACAAGTATGGGCGTCCTGAATACCGTACCGTCCAGTATTGCACGTATGGTACCGTTGGGGGATTTCCACATTTCCTTTAAGCTGTACTCCTCCACCCTCTGTGCATTGGGAGTTATTGTGGCGCACTTTACCGCAACACCGTATTTTTTTGTCGCATTGGCGCTCTCAACCGTTACTTTATCATCGGTTTCGTTTCTGTATTCAAGTCCCAGATCGTAATACTCGGTTTTCAAATCAATATACGGAATCAGTAAAATATCCTTTATCATCTTCCATATAATTCTCGTCATTTCGTCGCCGTCCATCTCGACAAGCGGTGTCACCATTTTTATCTTTTCCATTTTCCTACCTCCAAAAAACGGAGTCCCCCCAACAGAACTCCTTTGCTCCTAACTATATTAGCACAACGGTTTTTGAATGTCAATATCAAAATATAACATATTCAGCGTGCTTGTGAATATATATATAACTAAGAAACGGACAAAAGGAGGAAAATCAAGTGGAGGATTATAATATTTACAATGATATATCGGAACGTTCCCAGGGCGATGTGTACATAGGTGTCGTAGGGCCTGTAAGAACGGGCAAGTCAACATTTATAAAGCGGTTTATGGATACGGTGGTCATACCCAATATCACAAACGGATATGCAAAGGAAAGAGCCGTTGACGAGCTGCCGCAGTCCGCCGAGGGCAAAACCATTATGACGACCGAGCCGAAATTCGTTCCAAACGACGCGGTCGAAATATCCATAGGCGACAATGCGCATCTTCGCGTCAGAATGATAGACTGCGTGGGATACGTTGTACCTTCCTCCTTGGGCTATTTTGAGGAGAATGAGCCGAGAATGGTGCACACGCCCTGGTCGGATGAGCCTATGCCGTTTGACGAAGCTGCAAAAACAGGTACAAAAAAGGTAATAAACGAACATTCCACCATCGGTATCGTGATAACAACGGACGGAAGTATAACGGAAATAGACAGGTCTGACTACATCGACGCCGAAAAGAAGGTAATAGACGAATTAAAAGCGATAAACAAGCCGTTTATTGTGCTTTTAAATTCCGTAGCGCCGGATTTACCTAAAACAAAAGAGCTTGCCGCGCAAATGGAGCAGGAATACGGCGTACCCGTAATGCCGGTAAACTGTGCGGAGCTTGACGCAGATGATATAAATTCAATAATCGAAACCGTTTTATTTGAATTTCCCATAACCGAGATATGTATTTCTACACCCGACTGGATAACAAACGTTTCTCCCGATCATGAGCTTATAAAGAAAATAAACGGGCTTATCATAAAAAATTCGGAGGGTGTATCCAAAATACGGGATACCCGCCATCTTACAAAAAATCTTGACGGCGCCGATTTTACGGATAAGGCATATATCGAGGGTATGGATCTTGGCAAGGGGACAGTAAATATCCGCATCGACCTTCCAGACGGGCTTTTCTATTCAGTTCTCTTCGATGAAACGGGCTTTAGCGTTTCATCAAAGCAGGAAATAATATCTCTGCTTTGCGACCTTTCAAAGATGAACGAGGAATACGGCAGAGTGAAGGACGCAATAAATCAGGTCTATTCAACGGGCTACGGCGTTGTATACCCCACGCCCGATGAAATGGCGCTGGATGAGCCCAAAATCGTCAAGCAGGGCGGGAAATTCGGAGTCAAGCTAAAGGCGTCCGCACCGTCGATACATATGATGCGCGCGCAGATAGAAACGGAAGTGTCGCCGATAGTGGGGACAGAAAAGCAGTCGGAGGATCTGATAAACTATCTTATGTCCGAATTTGAAACGGAGCCGGAAAAAATCTGGGACAGCAACATCTTCGGCAAGTCGCTTTACGAGCTCGTAAACGAGGGCATAAACGCCAAGCTTTCAAAAATGCCCGACGAGGCACGGAACAAACTGAGGGATACTCTCGAGAGAATAATAAATGAAGGAAGTGGTGGCCTTATATGTATCATACTTTAAAAAAAACCGTCTTATCAGCCGCAATAGCAATATCGCTTTGCGGCTGTAATGCTGAAAATGCGGCGCATATAGAAACCGATACCGTTGAATACGAAACAAAAACAGCAAGCGTGTATATAGAACGCCCGTCATTTAAGATAAGAAATAACGCCTCATTAGCCGACAGTCTTAACAAGCAGTTTGACGATACGATAGATTCAATGCTTGTCGCCTTTGATACGGCATCATCGGACAAGGGCGAGCTTTTGGGGACAGATAAATGTGTTTTTGAACTGCATATAAAGGAAAAATACAACAAAAACGGTTTTTTAAGTATCATAACGGACACCTATGAATATACGGGCGGCGCACACGGGCAGAGCGTGTGGACGGCGTATAATATAGATACCGTAAGCGGCAGGGAGGTTTTGCTTTCGGATATTTTCAGCCATGATGATCATATAAAAATGCTTGATAAGCTCATTGAAAATGAGGTATTAAAAAACCCCGATAAATACGGGGATCTTTGGGAAAAACCTAAAATAAAGGACGAAAATCAAAAGAATTTCTATATCGCCCCCGACGGACTTACCGTATTTTACGAGCCGTACGATTTGTCATACTATGCGCGGGGTTTTGTTGAATTTACTCTGCCCGGCGATGAAATAAAGCCGTTTGTAAAGGAGGAATACAAAAGACTGTTCAATACAGAAAACGAATCGGAGAAAAATGATTAAATCATCCTATATGTATTATCGCAATATTTATAAAGCCCATCAAAAAGCCGAGCAATGCGCCCAGATACACTATCGCCTTTAGCTCCCTGCTCATCACATCAAGTATCATCGTTTCAAGCTCAACGGTGCTGAAATTGTTTATCTGCGCTTCGATAACGCCCGCTATATTTAAATCGGACACGATTTTGTGCATATTCTCGCTTACAAGCTTTTTATACGTGATTATAAAATCCTCGATAAGGTCGGGGATTTTATAATCAATTTTTTCTATTAGCGCATTTATGCCCATGCCCTGTATATTATCGGCTTCATTTTCAATCATTTTATAAATAATAGCGTATGAATTTTCATTCACCATATTATCTATACTTCTTGCTATATCGGCTGTAAAGCTGCTGACCAATGATGTGTCCAAAAGCTTTGCAATGAAGTTCCCCTCAAGCTTTTCCTTTGCTTTTTTTAGGATTATATCCCCCACAGCTTCACCTAAATTTGCCTGCTTTATTTTATCCGTTATATACCCGGCGCTTTTTCTTATCACCTTTTCACGCTTTTTATCGACATAGTCCCTGTCGCCGAATTTGAGCAGAAATTCATCAACGGTGCGCGTGTCGTTACGGTAATGCTCCACTATCCCGTAAA
>CACZPW010000077.1 GCA_902783115.1 uncultured Ruminococcus sp.
TCCGTAGCCGTGAAGCATATCGACGGTATGTGAGAGTCCGCCGGGGAAACGTATGGGATCCGCCTTATAGGAATACAGCTTGCTGCGGTGCATAAGATCTACCATTTCCTTGAAATCCGAATACTCCTCGCCGTAAAAATCCTTTATATGTGCCCACATATCGTCTATCACAGCCCATTTTACCGGAATATTTTTATCCTTGAATTCCTTGCACTTTTTCTCTATATCAGCCTCATTGACACGGATCTGCATACTGTCCCAGCTGCACCAGCCAAGGTATTCAAGAATTTGCGGATATGAGCGTTCCTCACGCATACGGCAGCGGTTTTTGAGTAAGCCCACAGCCGTTTTAAAGCATTTTCTCATAAGCTCAAACGGGTTTTTATCCTCACCGCAGACAAAAAGCAGCTCATCTATGGAATGAGAACCCTCATACCAGCTGAAGGTCTTTGAAAAAAGACAGCCGTCCTTCCCGAAAAGCTCGGTTTTGAATTCCTTTCCCGCAACGGGAATAACAGCCGCATAGCCGCCGTCCGTTTTCTTTAACAAAACCGCCTGCGTATTGTCCGCCACATCGCCCAAACCGTCCGCGAAAACAGGGACAGTCCAATACGGGGAATCCTTGCTTATCGCCAAAATCCCGTCAATATCCGCATCAAGACTGATTTTTACGCTCAATGCCTCCTCCGTATCAAAGCCATCTCTTCTGACAGCTTCGCCCCAAACGCCCAAAATTCCGTCAGTTTTGCAAATTTTTAAGTCTTCCTCAAAAATATTGCCGCTATTGTCCTTTGAATATGCCCTGAACTCAAACACAAATGTATCCTCCCGTAATTTTACCAGAGTGCGTAACCGTTGACCTTTTTACTGATATAATTTGACGCGGTCAAGAACATCAGATTGACAGCCGAATTGAACAAGCCGACAGCCGCACTGTAGCTCCAGCTCTGGTCTATAAGTCCGCGCCTGTAAACGTATGTCGATATTACGTCCGCAACGTCCATGGTCGAGGAATTATATAACAGCAGTATTTTTTCATATCCGACGCCCAGGATCTGACCCAAACGCAGGATAAGCATTATTACAAAGGTCGGGAGTATTCCGGGTAATGTGACATGCAGGGTCTGTTTCCATCTTCCCGCCCCGTCAATTTCAGCAGCCTCGTAAAGTGAATTGTCTATTCCCAAAAGCGCCGCAAGATATATTATCGAGCCCCAGCCCATTTCCTTCCATATATTCGAGATGACATATATCGGCAAAAACAGTGACGGGTTGTTGAGCATTGCGCCCTTTGAGCCTGTCAGGGCATTATATGTGCGCCCGATTATGCCCGTATCTCTTGTAAACATATGTACAAGACCGCACACTACTACCAGTGAGATAAAATGCGGAAGATATGTGATATTCTGTACCACTCTGCCAAGCTTATTGCTCTTGACCTCATTTAAAAGCAGGGCAAGTACCACGGGTGCCGGGAATCCGAATACAAGGGATGCAAAGCTTATCTTTACGGTATTTCTCAACACTATCCAAAAGGACGGAGATTTGAAAAAGTCCATAAAGTTTGCAAAGCCTACCCATTTACTGCCGCTTATACCAAGCCTCGGACTGTAGTCCTGAAACGCCATAAGCACGCCGTACATCGGCATATAATGGAAAATGACAAAATACGCTATTATCGGCACAAACATAAGGTATAAGAATTTATTTCTTATAAAATCCTTTTTAAATATTGCCCAAAAGCTCTTGTTGTTTAATGTACTGTTTTTCATAGCTGTTCACCCCCATTAACCCTTCACGGCGCCTATCATAACGCCCTTGGTAAAATACTTTTGCAAAAACGGATATACGCAGAGTATCGGCACGGTCGCAAAAACTATGGTCGCAAACTTTATCGTTTCGCCTATTGCCTCCTGATCCTGACCTCCGACTCCCGCCATCTGCTCGGTATTGTTGGATATGAGTATCTCTCTTAATATAAGCTGAAGCGGGAATTTGCTTCGTGACGAAAGATAGATAGACGCGCTGAACCATGCATTCCACACGCCCACCGCATAATATAAGACCATTACTGCAAGGATGGATTTTGACAGCGGCAGAACTATCTTCCAAAGCACCTGCCAATGACTTGCGCCGTCAACATAAGCAGCCTCGCTGATGCTCTCGGGGATACCCTCAAACGAGGTACGCATAATTATCATATTATATACGCTCAGTGCGTTGGGAAGAATGAGCGCCCAATATGTATTGTTTAATTTCAGCGTCCGCGCTACCAAGAGATATGTGGCAATAAGTCCGCCGTGGAAAAACATGGTAAAGATTATCATAATATTGAAAAACTTGTTCCACAAAACATTTTTCCTTGACAGAACATAAGCGCATATAGTCGTAAACAGCATACTCACCGCAACTGACGATACAAGCAAAAATATTGAATTAAAGTAACTTCGCATAATAAGCGGATGCTTGAACATACTGCTGTATGCGTTAATATTGAATTGAATGGGCAAAAGCAGTACGCCCTCGTTTTTTGCAAGCTCGCTTGCATCACTGAAGGATGCGCATACAACATGCCACATAGGATAAAACATAACAATACTGAGCATTATCAAAAAGCAGATATTGAAAAAGTCAAACACACGCTGCCCTTTGGTGATCCTGCAATTTTTAAGTTCGCCTCTCCTCATTTTAATATCCTCCTAAATTTTTATATTATCTAAAAACAGGCTGAATAACCGTGCCGTATTTAATTTACTCCGTAAAAGGGATCGTATTCTTTAAGCTCCGGGTTTTCGTCCGTACCCGACACCGTATATTCCTTTACTTCATGCCTGTTATTTTTGATTTCGCCGATCAAGCCGTTAATGTCCTTCACTCTTGTACTGAGCAAAATCGCCGCAAGCCTTTTTGTTAACCCGACGTGATTATCGGTTCCGCATACCTTTGTCACATTGTAGCGTGTAGCTATGTACTCGGATATTTGGTTCTCAAAATCGGTATTGACCGCATTTACCGTTTCCATTGCGTCCACCTCACGGGGGAATATCCTCAAGACCTTGGTATACGGGGATTCCCTGAACGGGTGCGCATGGATTATATATCCGCCGGCATCATGTACGGTCTTAAAGTATTCCGCAGGCTTTAGCAGATCGAGATCAGGGTGATTTTTAAGCCACTCCTTATCAAGTCCGATCGTTACAAAATCACCGCCGAATTCCCAGCCGAAAAATACATCAAGCCCTATTTCACCGCCGCGCCGTTTTGCGTTTTCATAGCCCTTACAGTAAAGCTCCACCCTCTCTTCCCAATCCAAAGCCTTGGGAACGGTCGTGTTTCCGTTAAAGAAATGATCTGTTATAACAAGTCCCGTATAGCCTGCCGATTTATAGAAATCCGCCATTTGCGAAGCGCTTATCTTTGCACAGCGGCTGCCCTCGGACGTATGACAGTGTAATTCGTATTTGTATTTTTCCATATCGTATCACCCCGTAAGCATAACTGTTTCAAACGGCTCAAGCTCTAATTCGCCCGGTGTGTCAAATATGCCCGAATATTCAAGATCACTGCCACTGTTTATCCTCGACACCTTAAAGCTCCTTTTTATATCGGTATTTATTTTTATTTTGCAGGCATCACCCGTATTGGTTATCAAAGCCGCCTGCTTATCCTCGCTTGACGCCGCTATACAGCTTACGTTTTCGGGGATATCGCTTACCCTTGACTGATTTTTGAGTCTGTAAAGCTTATCAAATGCCAAAAATGCATAATAGCTCTTAAACGGTTCCAATTTTAATGGATCGTACAATCCGTTATATGTACCGTGAACTGCCCCGTTATAGTACATAAGCATATCTGCGGTGGTGTTTTGCATGGTCATCATCATTTCCGATACATAAGCACAATCCTCAAGCGTGCCCCGTCTTTTGGTGCCGGGATTCCATTCGTTTAAGATGCTCTCGGTACCGGTATATCCGTACTCGTCAAGCTTTTGACGGACATATTTTTCGTACTCAACATTCTTTTTGGCGTCCGAATACGAATGCCAGGAAAAGAAGTCGAGCGGCAAGCTGTTTTCCCTTGCAAACTCCATAAATTTACAAAAGCAGTCCATAAAATAGTCCGTTCTGTCGCTTGAATTTGCGATCCTTACCACCTCGTCCTTAAACAGTGCGTAAAATCCGCAGGAGGCATAGCCGCCGATCTTTATATACGGGAACTTTGCCTTTAAATACGTTGACGCCGTTTTATAAAGCTCCATATATTCTTCAAAGGTGCCCTTCCACATACAGTTATCCTCTATGTCGGGGAAATTATCGGGCTCATTCCAGATCTCCCAATACCGTATATCTAACCTGTATCCGTCTGCCCAGCCCTCATTGTAATGAGCGATTATTTTCTCGCAGATCCTTGCCCACTTCATATTATCCTTCGGCGGATATATCCTGTACGCCTTTATATGCTGGCTGTTCTCTATTGTGGCGCCAAGCCTGTAAAAGATTTTGGCGCCCTGATAGTCTATGGCGTTTAAAAGCCAATCGGTAAACGCAAAATCGTAGGATTTTGGATCGTTCTCGTCCGCTTCCCAATCCCTGAAAATGTTTTCTATATCGACAAATACGTTCTGCCCGTACCGTCCTCCCGTATCGTGGAGTCTTACAAACGGTATGCCCGCCTCACCCAGATAATGGTGCAGCTTATCGCTTGTTCCCAGAAGCGGTATGTTGTTTATTGCGTGCATGGGCTTTATTTTGCCTATCCTTGTTTTAAATTCTATATCCAATTCAGCGCCCCCCCTTATACCTTCAATACTGTCAACTTAAGGAAATAAAATCTGAAATCGCTGTGCGATTTTTTCCTTAACTTGCAGTGTTAACTGCAAATTTCACTCATGCGTAGCATGAATTTCACTCACACATAGTGTGAATTTCACATTTTGCCA
>CACZPW010000078.1 GCA_902783115.1 uncultured Ruminococcus sp.
ACTTAGGTATTTTGGCTGCATAAAAAAACAGCGTAGTAGCCGTAAAAACTACTACGCTGTTAAAAAATCTGACTTTTTGGGTCACATTTTAATTAGTCGTTGTATTCCTTATTCCATGAATAGAACTTTCTGATTTCAGCGCCGACCTGTTCAAGCTGATGCTCTGCACCCTTTGCTCTGCAAGCATTGAAATGTGCTCTGCCGTTCTTGTTTTCCGCAATCCACTTTGAAGCGAATGTTCCGTCCTGGATTTCGTCCAGAACTTTCTTCATTTCTTTCTTTGTTTCGTCGGTGATAAGTCTCTTTCCTGTTTCGTAATCGCCGAATTCAGCTGTATCCGAAATCGAATATCTCATTCTTGAGAATCCGCCCTGATAGATAAGGTCAACGATAAGCTTCATCTCATGTATACACTCAAAATAAGCGTTTCTGGGGTCATAGCCTGCATTTACAAGTGTTTCAAAGCCTGCTGTCATCAATGCTGTTACGCCGCCGCACAGAACAGCCTGTTCACCAAAGAGGTCTGTTTCTGTTTCGCACTGGAATGTTGTTTCCAGAATTGCAGCTCTTGCGCCGCCGATACCTGCGCCGTATGCCAATGCCAGGTCAAGCGCCTTGCCCGTAGCGTCCTGCTCGATTGCAACCAGACACGGAACACCCTTGCCATCAAGATACTCCGAACGTACCGTATGACCGGGGCCTTTGGGCGCGATCATTGCAACGTCTACGTCAGCGGGAGGAACTATCTGCTTAAAGTGAATGTTAAAGCCGTGTGCAAACATCAGCATATTTCCTTCTTCGAGGTTGGGAGCAATGCTTTCCTTGTAGATGTCAGCCATAACCTCATCGGGAGTAAGCATCATGATGATGTCGCCCTTCTTGGCAGCTTCAGCCGGAGTGTATACGGGAATACCGTAATCCTCAGCCATCTTTACACGTCTTGAACCCTCTCTCAGTCCGACAATAACGTCAACGCCGCTGTCCTTTAAGTTCATAGCGTGTGCGTGTCCCTGTGAGCCGAAACCGATTATTGCCACAGTCTTACCCTGTAAAAGCTGCAGATTGCAATCCGCCTCATAGAAAACTCTTGCTTCGTGGTCTAATGTCTTTGCCATTTTTTAAAACCTCTTTCCTTTATTTAAATTTAAATTTTTAACTGTTTTAAAAAGCCTATTTATCAAGCTTTAATGTGTTTGTACCTCTTTCAAGCGCCGTCATACCGGTCTTTGCTATTTCCTCTATCCCGTAAGGCTCTATCATTTCAAGGAATGCGTTGAGTTTTCCGTTTCCGCCCGTAAGCTCGATAACAAGCGTGCTTGTCGAAATATCAACGATGTTTGCCCTGAATACGTTGGTTATTTCCATAACCTCGCTCCTGGTTTTCGGAGTTACCTTTACCTTTACAAGCACCAGACCTCTTTTTACTATCTCTGCGCTTCTTAACGTTTTTATCTTTATAACATCAATAAGCTTTGATAACTGCTTTGAGATCTGTTCGAGCAGCAGCTCGTCCCCGAAAACCTCAATGGTTATTCTCGATATCTTCGTATCCTGTGTAGGACCTACGGACAACGACTCGATATTAAAGCCACGCCTTGAAAACAGGCCGACTACTCTTGAGAGTACACCCGCGCGGTTTTCAACGAGAACGGATAACGTATATCTTTCCATAATCAATTATCCTCCTTTACCGTCATGGGCTTTTCGTTCAATGCATCGCCCGTCGTTTCATAGGGATCGACATCAAGCACAAGCAAATACGATTCCTTATCCTTCATCATTTCGTCAATAGCCTTATCTATCTGACTGTTCTCGGTAATATAAGCATTCTTTATTCCGTATGCATCCGCAAGCTTATTAAAATCCGGACTGCCGTCAAGATATACCGCCTGATAATTTGCATTGTATAACATAAACTGATGCTCATGCACCATTCCCAACCTGTTGTTTTTAAACACCACCATCTTAACGGGTATGCCCCACTGGCACATCGTACCCATCTCAGGCAAATTCATCTGGAACGAGCCGTCGCCCATGATAGAAATCACCGGCAGCTCAGTTTGCGCAACTGACGCGCCTATAGCGGCGGGCAAACCGTAGCCCATAGTTCCGAATCCGCCCGATGTGATAAAATTACGGGGTGATTTAAAATCATAGTAGTTGGTAGTCCATATCTGATTCTGCCCCACCTCGGTCGCAACATAAGCGTTTGAATCAAGCTTTTTACTAAGACACTTCAGAAAATACTTGGGATTTACCGTACCCGTATTCTCCGACACGAGCCTTTGCGCAAACCTTTCCTTCATATCCTGCGCTTCCTTATCCCAATCCTCAGATACATTATAATCCGAAAGCATGGGGCCAAGCTGTGATATTACGTCCGCAATATCGCCCACAACGGGTATTGCCGGCTGAATATTTTTGCCTATCTCGGCAGGATCGATATCTATATGTATGAGCCTGCACTTATGCTCAAGCGCCCTGCCTGCGTGCGCCGTCGTCCTATCGCCAAGCCTTGAGCCCATAACGATAAGCAGATCCGCTTTGTTTACAAGCGCATTTGCCGCGCGCGAGCCGTGTGAGCCAAGCATTCCGTAATAATCCCTGTCGGTTGCTTCCATAACGCCCACACCCATCATTGTAGACATAACGGGTATGCCTGTGTTTTTGACAAATGCCCTGAACTCATCAACAGCGTCGGATATAACCACTCCGCCGCCCGCCAAAATCATAGGTCTTTGCGCTGTGCGGATCGCCTCTGCAACCTTCTTTATCTGCGGCTCCGAAGCCTTTCCCAAAAGCTTATAGCCTTTTATTGAAACCTCTTCGTCCGTTTCCGGATAATCAAATTCCTGCTTTAAAAGATCCATCGGGAAATCTATAAGCACAGGCCCCGGACGTCCTGTGTTTGCTATATGAAACGCCTCGTTTACTATCCTCGGTATATCAAGACCGTCGTTTACAAGGTAGCTGTGCTTTGTAAACGGAAGCGTAGCGCCGGTAATATCGACCTCCTGGAAGGCGTCCTTTCCCACAAGCGGCAAGCCCACCTGTCCCGTCAAAACCACCATCGGAACGGAATCCATATATGCCGTTGCGATACCGGTAATCAGGTTTGTGGCTCCCGGTCCCGATGTTGCCGTACAAACTCCTGCTGTCTTTGTAACACGGGCATAACCCGACGCCATATGTGCGGCACCCTGCTCATTACGGGTAAGAATATGCTTTATCGGTGAAAATGAAAGCTTGTCGATTATCGGGCAGTTTGCTGCGCCGGGATAACCGAATACGACCTTTACACCGTTTTTCTCAAGCGTGTTTACAACCATCTGAGCACCGGTCATTTTCATTGTCAATTCCTCCTAAGAATATTCAGGCATTTCGTTTGCCTGTCATCGAAAAAATACATATCAAATATGTATTATCATACTTGACTATTTTATCAGTCAAATCGTGTAATGTCAACACTTTTAGATATATTATCTTATTTTTAACGGTAGAAATTTCAGGATATTTTTCGCTTTTTTTGTCTATAGTTTACAAGTTGCGCCGATTTTTTTGTTGATTAGCGAAAAAATTGACCGTAAAACCTTTACAATATCAAAAAAAAGTGATATTATCTAAAGAGTATTAAATTCACAAAGGAGCGTTTTGGCTAATGGTAAAACAGAACATTGACTGGCAAAACCTCGGTTTTGGCTATATAAAAACAGATAAGCGTTTCGTTTCTTCATACAAGGACGGAGCATGGGATGATGGCGCACTTATCGGTGAAGATATGATAACGATGAGCGAGTGTGCCTGCGTTTTGCAATATGCGCAGACTATTTTTGAGGGCTTGAAGGCATATACGACCGAAAAGGGTGAAACGGTCGTGTTCAGACCCGATTTGAACGCAGAGCGTTTTGCAAATTCGTCACGCAGAATGGAGATGCCCGTATACCCCGAGGATAAATTCATTGAAGCGGTATTACAGGTCGTAAAGGCAAACGAATCATTCGTACCCCCTTACGGAAGCGGCGCCACTCTCTATTTAAGACCGTATATGTTCGGCATTAACCCCGTTATCGGCGTTAAGCCCGCATCGGAATATCAGTTCAGAGTGTTTGCTACTCCCGTAGGTCCGTATTTTAAGGGCGGCGCAAAGCCGATAACCATACGGGTTTCGGATTTTGACCGCGCGGCTCCTCACGGAACAGGTCATATAAAGGCAGGTCTTAACTACGCAATGAGCTTACACGCTATCGTTTCGGCTCACAACGAGGGCTATGACGAGAATATGTACCTTGACGCAGGAACAAGAACTAAGGTTGAAGAAACCGGCGGCGCAAACTTCCTCTTTATCACAAAGGACAACAAGGTCGTAACTCCCAAATCCGACAGCATTTTACCGTCGATAACCAGGCGCTCGCTTATGTACGTTGCAAAGGAATACCTCGGGCTTGAAACGGAGGAAAGAGAGGTTTATCTTGACGAGTTGTCTGATTTTGCGGAATGCGGTCTTTGCGGTACTGCCGCAGTTATTTCGCCCGTAGGCAAAATAGTGGATCACGGCAAGGAAATATGTCTGCCGAGCGGCATGGCTGATATGGGACCTGTTACAAAAAAATTATACGATACGTTAACGGGTATCCAGATGGGCAGGCTTGAAGCTCCCAAGGGCTGGATAAGAGTTATTGAATAAAGATATCACAAAATTTCATAAAACCGAATTTCGGATAACCTTGTTGTGTCAGGCACAATGAAAGCATAAAAAAACGTTGCTCACTTCAAATGAAGCGGGCAACATTTTTTTGTTATAAACGCTCTATTTCTTTCATAAGCTCTTCGACGATTTTATCCTGCGGTACTTTTCTTAAAATCTCGCCGTGTGAGAATATTATTCCCACTCCGTCGCCGCCGGCAATACCTATATCCGCTCCCCTTGCCTCACCCGGCCCGTTTACAGCACAGCCCATCACTGCAACCTTTATGGGCTTTTTTATACTCTGTATGCGTTTTTCCACCTCATTTGCGATGGATATAAGGTCGATTCTCGTTCTGCCGCAGGTTGGACATGAAACCAACTCCGCGCCCGTCTGTCTTAAACCAAGAACACGCTGTATACTGTATGCGGCGGCTATTTCTTCAACGGGATCGCCCGTCAGTGAAACGCGCATTGTATCGCCTATCCCCTGTGAGAGCAGTGCGCCTATACCGACTGCGGATTTTATTGTCCCCTGTTTTACTGTCCCCGCCTCCGTTACGCCTATATGGAGGGGTATGTCGGATATTTCATCAAATTTTTGATACGCTTTTAGCATTTGCGGCACGTCGGATACCTTTATGGACACGACGATATCGTAAAAATCAAGCTCATGCAGGATCTTAACGTGTCCCAATGCGCTTTCCACCAATGCGTCCGCAGTAGGGGATTTGTATTTTTCAAGTATCGGTTTTTCCAGCGATCCTCCGTTTACGCCTATGCGGATAGGTACGGAGTGCTCCTTTGCCATATCCACTACCTGCTTTACTCTTTCCTTATCACCGATATTTCCCGGATTTATGCGTACCTTATCCACGCCCTGTTTCATTACCTCAAGGGCAAGCCTGTAATCAAAATGTATATCGGCAACAAGCGGTATATGTATACGCCGTTTTATCTTACCGACTGCCGCCGCCGCCTCCATGTCGGGAACGGCAACGCGTATTATTTCACAGCCCGCATCCTCAAGCGCCGATATCTGGTTTACGGTGGCATTTACATTCCTCGTATCGGTATTGCACATTGACTGTATCGCAACCGGATTATCTCCGCCTATCAGCACGCCGCCTATATTTACAACACGTTTTATCTTTCTCATACAGTTTTCTCCGTTTCCTACTGTTTCCTGAGCAGCTTCATTATATCGTTAAACGATATGAAAATTATAAGTGCAAACAGCAAAAGCATACCTATTGCGTGTACCATTCCCTCCTTTTCGGGGGGTATGGGTTTTCTCCGTATAAGCTCGACTATCATAAAGAACAGCCGCCCGCCGTCAAGTGCGGGAATGGGAAGCAGATTGAACACGCCCAGATTTATCGTAAGCAGTGCAACAAGGTTTAAAACATACAGCAGACTTTTACTGCCCGAATTTACGGCATTGTTTACCTCGGACACTATACCCACAGGCCCCGACATTTCATCAAGCCCCACCCTGCCGGTAATCATCTGCCAAAGCGAGCGGTATACCAGCTTTACAACGAATTTTGTTTCATACCACGCCTGCGGCAGGATATTAAGCGCTGTCACAGGCTCGGTTTTCGGTCTGAAGCCTATTATATACCTTGTAACGCTCTCCTCGGTGCCGATTTTTGTTTCGTCCTTTATCGCGTCCTCACCGTAGGGATAAAAATCCGAACGATATGCACCGTTTGTCGTTATATCGACTCTTATTCCTTCATCTTCATATTTGTAGTCTATTATTTCCTCGGTTGGCTTAAAGGTAAGATTTATCTTTTCGCCGTCTCTTTTTATCCATACCGTCGTATCGGTGTCCTTGTCAAACATCTCCGTTGCAAGAGCAATATCGTTATAAAAGCTTACCCTTTTGCCGTCTATACGGATTATCCTATCCCCCGGTAAGAGGCCCGCTTTTTCGACATAGCTGTTTTCAACAACGCTGTCTACGGTATTGGTAAGTATGGGCGAGGTCATGGGTATTATTATCAAAAACAGCACAAAGCCTAAAATGATATTTGATACGCCGCCTGCCACGACAACAAGAATACGCTTCCACACAGCCTGTTTTGAAAATGCCCGTACATCGTTGCTTTCGCCGTCCTCACCGTCAAATTTGCAATAGCCGCCCAGAGGTATGGCTCTTAACGAATACGCCGTTTCTCTGCCCTGCTTTTTCAGAATACAGGGTCCAAAGCCGATTGAATATTCAAGAATTTTAAAGCCGAGCAGCTTACCTACGATAAAATGCCCGAACTCATGCAATGATACCATTACAAGAAACATTATAATAGTTACAACAGCAGTTACCATACGTCTACCTTTCCATATTGCTTACCACAAATTCCCTTGCCCACCTGTCTGTTTCCAATATCTGATCCAAAGTGGGGTCATCTGTGTTCTTATGCGCTGACATTGCCCTTGCTATCATATCGCTTATTCCCGGATACGAAAGCTTGCCGCCCAAAAACAGCGAGACCGCCGCCTCATCGGCACTGTTGAATACCGTCGGCAAGGTTCCGCCCGATATTCCCGCCTCCTTTGCAAGCCTCAGCGCAAAAAACGTATCCTCGTCAGGCTCGTCAAAGGTGAGCTTTGAGTATTTTGTAAAATCAAGCGCATTATCCGTCATTTTAAGTCTGTCGGGATATGTAAGCGCATACTGTATCGGAAGCTTCATATCGGGCACGCCAAGCTGTGCGATCACCCCGTTATCAGCATATTCGACCATCGAATGGATTATGCTCTCCCTGTGTATCAAAACCTTGATCTTATCTACCGGGATATCAAAAAGCCATTTTGCCTCTATTACCTCAAGTCCCTTGTTTACAAGCGTTGAGGAATCAACGGTTACCTTTGCGCCCATATCCCAGTTTGGGTGCTTTAAGGCGTCAGCCGGTGTGATATTTAATAGTTCATCACGCTTTTTACCGTAAAACGGTCCGCCCGATGCGGTAAGCAGAATTCGGTTTATCTGCGAATGTGAAAAGCCCTGCATCGACTGGAATATAGCGCTGTGCTCACTGTCTACCGGCAAGAGTGAAACTCCGTATTCTTTAGCAAGCTTTGTTACGATATGTCCGCCCGTTACAAGCGTTTCCTTGTTTGCAAGCGCTATGTTTTTGCCCGCTTTTATCGCCTCTATCGTCGGGGCAAGTCCCGAAATGCCGACAACCGCCGTAACGACCGTTTTTACATCATCATATACCGCCGCCTCAATAAGACCGCCCTTTCCCGATACCACTTTTATACCTGTATCGGAGAGCTTTATTTTAAGCTCGTTTGCTTTTTCCTCATTTACCACGCATACAAGTTTCGGAGAAAACTCCCTCGCCTGCTTTTCCAATAGCTCAATATTTGAATTTGCACTCATTGCCATAACCTTGAAATTCGGGTACGCTCTTACTACCTCCAAGGTCTGCGTTCCTATCGAGCCTGTTGAGCCTAATATTGATATTTTATGTTCATTTTCCATTTTATTATTCCTTTTTATGCCGCCCATACAAGAATGAGAATGAATATTACCGGCGATATATATATCACGCTGTCAAATCTGTCCATAAATCCGCCGTGGCCGGGGAATATCCAACCGAAATCCTTGATATCCCCGTCACGCTTTATCGCAGACGCGCACAAATCGCCAAGCTGTGACAGCGCACCGCCCGCAGCACCCGTGACTGCGCCCGCAAGCAAATAATTCTGCGTCACTGTGATACCAAAGCATCTATCAAGAATTAAAAAATACAGTGCCACAAGCAATGCCGCGCCGAGTATACCGCCTATTGCGCCCTCGACAGTCTTTTTCGGGCTTACGTGGGGTATCAGCTTATGCTTGCCAAACGCCCTGCCCGAAAAGTACGCCATGGTGTCCGAGCCCCATGCGCTTATAAAGATAACAAGCATCGCAGGTGTTCCGGAGCGCTCCTTCAAAAGCCAGATACAGCCCGTACAAACAGTTATATATACGGTCAAAAATCCGCTTGACAGCACGTCCTTATAATCACGTCTGCCGTGCTTTATTACCACCAATGCCATATACATCAAAATTACAAATACCGGCACTGCCGTAACGGCAAATATGATCATTTCCGTTTTAACTGCGGTATAATACATCGCCATTATCGCCGCCGCGGATATAAAGCCTGCGGCTTTCATTCCCGCATCCGCTTTTGTTGCGCCATAGGTTTCATAGAGCATCATAAATATTACCGCCGCCAACGCAACCGAAAATACGGGGCTTGGCAGGAGCAATATCCCTATGAATACCGCAACTCCCACAACACCCGTTATAATTCTTGTAAGCATATCACACACCCCCGAATCTTCTGCCTCTTTGCTGGAAATCCGCGATCGCTCTGTGCAGATCCTGCTCGTCAAAATCAGGCCACAGCTTATCCGTATACCAGAACTCCGCATAGCTTACCTGCCACAGCATAAAATTTGAAAGCCTCTGCTCGCCGCTGGTACGGATAAGGAGATCGACGTCGGGCTGCCCGGCAGTATACAAATGCTTTTCCAGATCATCGGGCGTTATATCGTCAATAGATTTTTTACCGTTTTCAATATCCTTATACAATTCCTTTGCGGCATGGGTTATTTCCTCCCTGCCGCCGTAATTTATGGCGATGTTCCACAAAATTCCCGTATTGTTTTTTGTAAGCTCCTCAACGTGCTTTATCTGCTCCCGGATCTCGGGTGAAAGCTCATTTGGCGAGCCGATAAGCCGAAGCCGCATATTATCCTCATGCATAAGGCGTTCTGCGTCCTTTAAATAGTTCAGCAGCAGATCCATAAGCATATCTACCTCGGATTTGGGGCGTTTCCAGTTCTCGGTCGAAAATGCGTATGCGGTCATATATTTTATGCCCATTCTGTTCGCTTCACGGACGATTTTCTTTATCGTTTCCGCACCCGTTTTATGTCCGGCAGTTCTGGGCAGACCTCTTTTTTTCGCCCACCGCCCGTTACCGTCCATGATTATACCGATATGCTCGGGCAGATTATCATAATCTATCTCTATTTCTTTATTGCGTTTTAAAAACATAATATACCTCTTGCTCCAAAGAATAAGGGATTGTTGCAAGTACAACAGTCCCCTTTCAAAATCAGGTTATACCTCTGTTATTTCCTTCTCTTTCGCCGCGCTGATACCGTCGATTTCCTTTGTGTATTTATCGGTAAGGTTCTGGATATCCTTTTCCATTTCCTTTACGTCGTCCTCGGTTATCTCGCCGTTCTTTTTCTGCTTCTTTAAATCGTCTATTGCGTCACGGCGTATATTCCTCACCTGTACCTTTGCTTCCTCAGAATACTTTCTTACGGTCTTTACAAGCTCTTTTCTTCTCTCCTCCGTAAGCGGCGGGAATGCAAGGCGGATACATTTACCGTCATTCTGAGGTGTGATGCCGAGATCCGACTTTGAGATAGCCTTTGCCATCTCGTTGAGCACCGACGGATCGTAGGGCTGGATCACAAGCAGTCTCGGTTCGGGCGATGATATTTGTCCAACCTGCTGTATCGGCGTCGGAACACCGTAATAGTCGATTGCGATCTTATCAAGCACCGCCGCCGTTGCACGACCTGCCCGTATCGTCTTCAATTCGCTTTCATATGCGTCAACTCTCTTTGACATCCTTGCTTCTGCTTCGGAAAACTTTGCCATAATTTATATCCTCCTATGTTTTAATTATTTATGAACTATTGTACCTATATTCTCACCCTCACAGGCACGGACTATGTTTTTGGGATCGTCAAGCCCGAACACGTGTATGGGCATATCGTTATCCTGACACAGCGACGCCGCCGTAGCGTCCATAACCTTTAATTCCTTTGCCAAAACCTCCGCAAAGGTAAGGGACGCGTACTTCTTTGCATTCGGGTTGGTTACCGGATCGCTGTCATAAACAGCGTCGACCTTCTTTGCAAGAAGAATAACGTCGGCATTTATTTCAACCGCTCTTAACGCCGCAGCGGTATCTGTTGACATAAACGGATTGCCCGTACCGCAACCGAATATCACCACTCTTCCCTTTTCAAGATGCCGTACCGCTCTGCCTCTTATGTAAGGCTCTGCGATCGTACTCATAGGGATCGCCGTCTGCACTCTGTTCTCGACGCCCTGCGCGTCAAGCTCCGAGCCTAAGGCAAGCGCATTTATTGCCGTTGCAAGCATTCCCATATGGTCTGCACGCGTCCTGTCCATATTCTCACTGCTTCTGCCGCGCCAGATATTTCCGCCGCCTACCACTATCGCAACGCCAACGCCCATTTGGACTATTTCCTTTATATTCTTGCAAATCTCAATGACCGTCGGCTCGTCAAGCCCGAATCCGTTCTTGCCCGCAAGCGCTTCGCCGCTGATTTTAAGAAGTACCCTTTTGTACTTTGATTCCATAACCGTTTATCCTCCGTCAGTTGAAATTATAATCATTGTCTGTTTCTTAGATTATACCAAATCATGCCGGAAAAAGCAATATAATTTTAAAATTTTTAAAGCGTATCGCAACAAAAATTCACCCTACCGGGCGTTTGCGCCCGAGGGTGAATTTTTAAAATCATATTAT
>CACZPW010000079.1 GCA_902783115.1 uncultured Ruminococcus sp.
CAAATCTGTTGTCCATTCTTTTACCTCTCCGTATAACTCCTCTTTTTCCGCTTCTACCGTTAAAATCTCATACGGCTTTACCGTAACACGTTTTAAATCAATATCACATATATATTCCTCATTAAGATTTACGGCTTTTGCGTTTTTGAATCCGCATTTGAATTCACCCGTTACGGTATCGCCCGTAGGATTATATACACGGATGATCACCTTATCACTGTCCTCCGCACGCTTGAGCGCCGTAAGCACAAGCTTGTCCGGTATTTCAAGAAATGATGCGTTATCGGCACGCCCGCCTTCGCCCTTTGACGTCTGAACGGCTTTGATATCCGTCGTCAGCCTTTCGGCAAGCATACCCGTTTCATTATTTTTAAACGGGTAAAGCGCGTATTCAAAGGTCAACTCACCCAACGACTGACCTCCGTTCTCATGCGGAAAAACGCCTGCGCTCCTGAACTCCGTACATATAACGTTCCTTACGCCCCTAAACAGCGTTATGGCAAGGCGTCCGTCCTTTGACGCTTCATATTCACAGGTACAGTTGTCAATAAACGAAAATCCGCCATCGGAATTTTCCAAGGTTGTGTAATAGCCCTTGGGTAAGGTCTGCATTTCGGGATAATAGTTATCCCCTTCGGGAACAGTACTCCGCTCATCGACGTAGAAATGCCCCGCACTCCTTGCGGTACCGGTTTTTATGCCGGTATCAAACATAACCCTCATTCTGTGATCCTTTGCCGTATTGTTTATAACGGTTTTTACCTCAACATATCTTGCGCCCTTTTTTAGAGTATAGTAAACCGTTATTTCAAGCTCCGCCGCCTCGTCGCTTCTTTTGCTCTCACCCTGTACCATATTTTTATTTATGATACCGTATGACGGCACGTTCATTTTTATTCTTGCCGCAACGGTTGCACAAAGCCCGCCGTTTTCCTCGTACCAAATCTCGGCGTCCGCACCCAGGCTGTTAAAGGTCTTGTTATGATACGGCGGATAATATATCCAGTAATCGCCGTGATCGCCTGTTTCCTCAAAGTAATTGAGATTTTTATATACCCTGCCCGTTTCCTTTTCGGTCAGGGTAACAGTGCCGTTATGCTCAACAGTGACCTTTAAAAACTCATTTTCCATAGTATTTACGCCGCAAATCAGCTCATGCCCGTCAAATTTGCGCATCTCGTGCCAGAAAACGGTCTTTCGGTTAAATTCCGCCGTTTTTACGGCTTTTACCGTCTTATACCCCATTGCGGGCAGAATACCCGTTTCCACCGCCACCTCAAAGCGGTCTGCCTCATACGGGAGAGGTCTTGTATGCAGATTTGAAACTGGCGTTACGACCTCGTTTCTTGAAATTATCTGCTTATCAAGCTTTTTATCTCCGTCATAGATATCAAAGTCCCACACATTCATTGCTTTTGGGAAATCTATATAAAGCTTTACGATACCGCTCCGCTTATACGGCAGAGTATTAAAGAGAACGATTATCATATCGCTATCCGAATACCCTGAAAAATCAATGCTTTTTACTATGCTTTTGCAGGCTGTATTTGATACCGTTTCGGCAATTTCAAGCGCCTGATTGAGTCGGTAGATCGTATCGTCAGCCGTCTTATCCTGTGTTACGCCGTTTATGCTGTCGTGCGGATGCGAAAGAAGAAGATAGTCAACCGCCTTATCCAAAAATGCGCCGTTATATTTATCCTCCATTACCGAAAGCGGCTCGGCGATCTTAAATATCGCATTTTCCGTCTTTTTGTTAAGAATTTTTATTCTCGGTCTTGTTGCAAGTGCGTTTGCGCTGCATTTATACGCAGGCCCGTCACGAAGCTCTCCCTTTATTGTCTTTAATCTGCCTTTATCGACAAGCCTTTTAAAATCATCAACATATTCCTCAAGCGTTGATAGCTTAAGCTCGATATCGGGGAATAATTCCTGTGCCTTTTTGATTATCCGGACAAGCTGCGGCTGTGCCGTTGATGAATCGGAGCCGTTCATAATCAGTCTGTTGTCCGGCAAGACCGTTTCGTCCATCGCCGCCCATGCAAGCTCTACTGCCTCCTTGAGCCTTTCGGAGTGGATCTTTCCCCTGTCACGGATAACAAAATAATCCTCCCAGAAGCCCTTTTTGTCCGCTTCATGATAAACCTGACCGTCCTTACCCGGTTGCATATAATATTCATCGCTGTTATAGTCCTTGCCCGTAGTTATGGCAAGAAAGGCGTTCATAAAAAAGTTTGCTCTTGCGTGCTCGCCAAGCCTTGTCGCAAACACCTGCGTCCCGTCGGGCGCCTCCCATAAAAATTCGCAGTCGGGGCATCTGTCCTTTGAAACGTTTTTTGCAACCACAACAAAATCGAGTCCGAAGCCCTTATATATCTGCGGTAATTGCGCCGTCTGTCCCCAGCCGAAGGATTCATGTGCGACATTAAGCCTTCTGCCGAGCTTTTTTGAAAGTCTGTCGCCCTTTAAAAGATTGCGGACAAGGCTCTCCCCGCATACGGGATAAAGGTCGGGAAGCGTATACCAGGGGCCAACGTCAAGCTTTCCCGATTTTATATACTCCTCTACCTTTTGCCTGTTTTCGGGCTTCATTTCAAGATAATCCTCGATTATTACCGATTGCCCGTCCGTCAAAAAGCATGAGTATTCGGGCTGAGTATCAAGGATGTCAAGAAGCTCGTCCATCATATCCGTAAGATACTGTCTGTTCTCCCATATAGGGTATCTCCATTCCCTGTCCCAATGGGTGTGTGTTACGATATATGCCTTTTTCATAGATTTCCCTTCCCTCATGCCGTACATTTGATAAATTATTATTCGTATTCCTTTGCGCTCTGCCTGATTATATCATTTACCCTGTCAGGTATATTGTTTCTGTTGTAGAGATACACTCCTTCAAAAACACTTTCCGTTGATTTATCTCTTATTTTATCCACCGTTGCATAATTTGAATGGACAAAATTATATCCTATAGAGTCGGTCCACAAAGATATTGTGTATATGTTATTGCTTTCGGTATCAATTCCTACATCAATGACATTGTTTCTTATTGTCATATATTTTGAGCCCTCGTCAGGATATATGCCAACACTTCCGAAGTCTTGACGAGGTTCCTTATCCATAACTATATAGTTTCCATCAATTACCGTTCCGCTTTGCTGACCAAGGGTATAAATTGCACCTCCGTCCGATGCCCAGAGGTTGAAATTATGTATATAGTTATTGAGAACTCTGTTACGGCGACAAACTACAGAATCAGGGTAACTGTTCCAGCCCCAGCCCAAGCTTATTGCCGAATAGCTTGAATCTGTGATGCTGTTGTGGGAAATATCACAATCCTGAACA
>CACZPW010000080.1 GCA_902783115.1 uncultured Ruminococcus sp.
GCAAATTTTCTTATACAGGTCATCGAGCTTTTGGAACATAATGACTTTTTAACATCTCAGTCACAAAGAATAAAGGAGTTTTACAAGCTGATGACACGCGAATATCCGTTTCTTGCGTTTACTTTTAAGGGGAGGATAAAATCGCTTATAAGGGTCGAGGAAAAATTTAACGGCTATATTTTAAAGTACATATACGAGTATTACAAAAATAGCGGAAAATATCCGACAGAGGCCGAGATAAAAAACAATCTTATGCGTTTCAGAGACCTTATAGCTTACAGAATAGTTATTTCTCTGCCTGTTTGCCATGTAGAAAATCTTGAAGAAAAAGAAAAGACCGAACTTAAATATCTTTATGAAATTGCGGAGATACTGCCCGAATTTTTGGAAGAGAGAGGGTTTACTGCCGAGATATCGGGTTTTGACAATAAAAAAGCCTCGCCTTATTTAAGTGAAAATGTAAGAGAAAGCTACCGTGACTATATAGCGTTTCCGCGTCCATCGGGCTATCAATCGCTGCATATAACATTTTATGATAATCTTGCAAGGTGTTTTACCGAAGTACAGCTTCGTACAAAAGATATGGATGATTATGCGGAGATAGGCGATGCAAATCACTTTGGTTATGAACAGCAGCAGGAATCAAGCCGTTCAAGGCGGGATATAATTCCCGAAGGCGAGTGCATATATTTTGACGAGGCTTATGAACGTCTGATAAAATTACAGGAACTCGACCTTTCAAAAATAGATGTAAATATGTTCAAGGCATATAACAACCACCTTATAAATGATGGGTGCGGGCTTTTCAGGGGCAGACAGATCTTGCCGTTTGAGCATTTGTCAAGGTTTCAGAATGATATTCTTGATTGAAATCAGAAAAGTAATAAAAAATCCCTTTCGGTACGCAAGTTGTATATGAAAGGGATTTTTATTCGCTCGGATCTGCTATAGCTTCGGCAAGTTTATTGCTGACTGTATCACCGCCGCCCGTATTATTAAGTACCAATTTAAGAAATATGGGAGTAAAAAGAGTTGTTGCTATGACCATTATAACTATAGGTGAAAACATAGTGGGTTCAAGCAGGTTTGCGGCAGCACCTTTCTGTGCCACAATAAGAGCCACCTCACCGCGTGATACCATACCTATACCGATAGCAGCAGCTTCTTTATTGTTAAATTTGAATATTTTTGCGCCCAATCCGCAGCCTATCATTTTTGTTATTACTGCTATTATAACAAGTGCAAACGCAAATGCTATAAGACGTGGAGTTATGCCGCTTACGTCCGCTTTTAAGCCCACACTTGCAAAAAATATAGGCGAAAAGAACAAATAACTTAACTTTGAAACTTTATTATTGATATAATTCCTAACACCATATTTACAGAGCAGTATACCCGCAAAATATGCACCTGTTATATCTGCAACGCCAAAAAATCTTTCGGCGGCATAACTCATCATAAACATAATTGTCAGTGCATATATGCTTATGCGATGACTTGTTTTTACCGTGTGAATAAAATTCTTTTTTATAAAAGATATAAGTATTCCTATAACGGCAGTCAGCACAAAAAATTCGGCAATATGCAGAAGAACAAGCAAGATATTTTCACCGGGACCGCTCAAACCAACGATCACGGTCAGCACGATTATTCCGAATATGTCGTCTATTATTGCTGCACCCAGTATCGTTGTCCCCATTGCACCATGTAATTTACCCATTTCGCGCAAAGTTTCAACGGTAATACTGACTGAGGTCGCAGTAAGTGTTGCACCAATGAAAATACCTTTTAATGCACCTTGAGGATCTGTGCGTACAATATCGGGAAAGAAAAGGTAATACACACCAAATCCTCCCGCAAGGGGCAGTAAAACTCCCAAAAGTGCAACAACAAAAGATGCCTTTCCGTTTGCTTTCAATTCGTCAAGGTCGGTCTCAAGTCCCGCAAGAAACATAAGCAAAATGACACCTATTTCCGATGATTTGGTCAAAAAATCACTTTCGGTCACAAATCCGAGTGCGGATGGGCCGAGAATAAGCCCTGCCAAAAGTGCGCCGACCACCTGCGGCATATGTATCTTTTCGGTCATAAGCCCTACGGCCTTTGTTGACATCAGTATTATTGCAATAAATAAAAGATAGGAGTATTCGTCCATTTATATCACCTCTGAATTTTACAAGCAGGCATCCACCAAAGCCTTAAAAAGTGCAGCGGCATTTTCATCGGATTCAAAGGATAGCTCGGGATGCCACTGAACAAGCCACAGGAATTTCTTGTCCTCCATATAGGCGGCCTCGACAAGACCGTCCGCCACTGCCATAGGTTTAAGCAAAGGGGAAAGTTCTTTTACAGCTTGGTGATGATAACTGTTTACACCGATATTTGTGCTGTTTACTACTTTGGATAGGGGTGTATTCTCTATCACGGAAACATAATGCACCGTTCTGTTATACGGCGGCTTCATCGTATGTTCAATGCTTGATGAGTGCTGTGTTTTTAAGTCCTGATACAATGTACCGCCCAAAGCTGCATTTACAAATTGTATGCCGCGGCA
>CACZPW010000081.1 GCA_902783115.1 uncultured Ruminococcus sp.
AGTAAACTTCGGTCGACTCCGATTGATGACAACGATCCTGACCTTTTAACCATGGGAATCGGTTACTACGGTTCTAATGATAAGAATTACCCTATTCTGGAAGAGCTTCATATTGATGACGCATTTACACGCAGCGAATCAGATTTCGGCACAGATGTGTATATTATTGGATTCAACGATTTTTCCGGTTGGCAAAGCGATATTATCGCCAAGGTTTTGGAAAGCTTTATGGTTGCCGTGGTGAACGGTGACCTGGAAGTAACCGTAGACGGAACAATAGTCAATCGAGATACAGTCAAAGATATAATTTACAGCGAAGCGTTTCAGAAAGAGCGGACAAAAACGGAACTGCGTGAGATCCGTGCTCAATATGAATTGCTACAAGATGATGAGAGCGTTATTGCTCAGGAACTGAAAATCGATGACAGCAACAGCGTTACAATTCGAGTAAAACAATATGGGCAGCAGGAAGAAGCCAATGCAACCAAGCATTGTGTCATGATCCGCTACCCATACATGAAGATAACATATATAAATCCCGGTGCCGTCCTCCCATTTTCTGCATTGTGTATCATCCACGATAATGATCTTAACAAAAAGCTCCGCGCCATTGAAAATCCGCAGCATACCGATTGGGAAATCAAAAGGCTCAACGATTATCCGGATGAAAAGAGAGCAACGCGCAAGATTAAAAAGGAATTAGAGGCCAAAGTAAATGACTTTATAAAAGAAGTTCTCCGGTCCAGCTCGAGTGAAACTTCCGACATAGAAGGCGCAGGGGAATTCTTGCCATCACAGGAAAGTCTTGGGGCTTTAGCAGGTAATCCCGTTCCGTCCGAACAGATACAAGTAAATCCGGTCGCAGCAGTAAAAACTCAGACACCAAAAACAGCGAAAACCGGCGAAGCCGGCGAATCTTACGAATTTGCAGACGGGGACTTGGCGGAAGACGGAGAACCCGGCAAAAAACCAAAAAAGAAAGATAAGCCCAAGCCCGAACCGAATCCCGAACCCAAGTCGGAGCCCAAGGATGAAAATGAGATAGGTCCCGGCAAATCTCAGATTCTGAAAAAAGTCCCCTTGAGCGGAATGCGCTACCGTACGGTTGTCACAGATAAAACAAAAGGGAGATACGACTGTATCTTTACTTCACAATATGATGAGCCCAATTGTGAATTTGCCATTCGGCTTTGCGGAGAAGCAGCCGACAAATACCCGGTGGACATCATATCCGCATCGATTGACGGCGTTTCCTGCACCGTTACCGACGGTAAAATAATAGAAATTGCAATCGAAAAAGATAAAACATACAAGATTTCTTATACTGTAGACAGCAAAGAGATGTTTGCAAGCGAGGTGATCTTAAGTGCATATCGGTAACCGTATTTTTCCTTATCCGGTACTAAATCGCGATGATGCTCTTTCGGATTACATCCCGAGCTCCGTTTTCAAAGTTGAATTTGATGTTAATGAAAATGGGTCTCCCTTCGTCCAAAATGGGGATGTCATTTTCAAGAATCTGCATTACACTCTAACCGATGCATCGCTATTATCGCTTATAGAGCAAGGTAAGCTTAAGGGGGCGTTCATTGTTGAATGCTCAGCCTCCGTTTACAGAAGCCGGTTCGATATCAGCGCCGACCCGTACGATCTTCGTATCTCATCACATGAGATTAACGGAAATGTCGTTGCATCCTGCTATCTTTTCGCAACACAAGACATAATTGGTTTCAAGAGCAGCGGATTTATCTCCGAATATACAGACTATTCTTTTGACATTGATAAGTTCGATATTCTGGCTGTTGACGATGGGTACAAATTCAAAATTGAGCTGGATCCTTCGGAAGATGACAAAGTTTCTTCTATCTTTCTCGTAGTAAAAAAAGAAGAGATTAGCGACCTTGCGACATGTGACTACGATGAAAACAAGATAAAAGTCTATCTCCCCGCAACTTTCTATGATGATTATGACAATATCAAAACGAAAAAGGAATGCAACAATATAGCCTTTGCTATCCTTGCTATTCCTGCTCTGGCATGGACTCTGGAAGACATCTCCGAACGTAGTTATGAAAGCCTTGACGATATTATCGACTCCTTTTCTTGGTTTAGATCTATTTGTTCAGGATACAAGAGAGTAACGGGAACTGAATTGACATATGATGAGTTTCAAAACAAGAATAAGTTTGAACTGGCCCAAATTCTGCTGAACAGCGCCTCCTGCAACTCTCTCAGAGATTTCGATAATTTGCTTCTCGGTGGTATGAATAATGCTGATGAGGAGAGTGACGAATAATGAGCAAAATCTATATCAAGTACATGACAGACGAGGCGGTAGAAACTTTAAAGGCAAACCCCGACGTCGTCACCGCAAAACTAATCGAAAACCCGGATAACGCATTATGGCTACAGTCTTTTTTCCCCGGCCAGCTATGGGTAACGAAAAAGTATGAAATAGAGGAATTCTCACTCCTTGAACCAAAAGACGATAAGGATCGCGACGCGGACCTAGCCAACTCTATTCTGCTATATGAACGTCTGCGTCATCTGCCACTTTATGTCTTGACCGATGAGCGTTTTTGGTGCTGGATTAATTTTGAAATCGGATATAGGGCTGCATTGAAATACATGCCGGTAAAAAAAGGATCTTCTATTTTTAAAGATCACTGGCTTCTTACACAAGGAAAACGGCGAGGCCTGTTTTTCGGTGTTCTTTCTCGGTGTTACTTTCGAGTTGCTTTATCCGTTGACGAATCTCTGGCGGATCCTTATGAGCTTACGAAATTCGTAATTTATAACCCTCTTCGCTTTCGAGAGTTGACATGGCGTTCATTTTCAAGCGAAAAGTCGATTGTTCTCGGTACTTTAAAGGCGGAAAAGCGGGTCTTAGCCGAATATCCTCAGTTGGAAGAAAACGCCAAACACTACGCTGACATTGCTAAACATCTGTCTAAATTAGGCAGTGTAATGCTTCTCGACTGCATGACAGAAAAGGATATCGAGGAGTATATCTATAAGAAATTCAAAGCTGAGGTGGAGGCGGAACTTGCCAATCGCGGCTTGCTGCAAAGGATCAAGGATGCAGTTAGCGCGGCTTTCAGGAAATAGCGTTGTTTGACTTAGCCGATAATAAAGGTGCGGGCAAAACTTTGTCCGCACCTTCTATTTGGTCATTTCTACCGGACGCTAATATAGATAGTATCCAGTTTTGTAATAATCAATGAATTATGGTTTTGATGTATGCAGAGGAAGCCATAGTCCCCACAATGTAAATTGCGAATCGAAGAAGTAAACGAAGAAGTTTTTCCCGGTTTAGCGCTTGTGAGCCAGCTACCAGCATATCAGCAATATCCTCGGATGCAATATTACCATAGTATTCTTTGAGTTTTCTTTTTGATGCAAATGTTGCTTTAATTAAACTTAATGGCGATAACAAATCG